>JADGBA010000144.1 GCA_015231685.1 Candidatus Omnitrophota bacterium
TGGTAATACGGATGCTGGATCAACGTTCTCCACATCAAAAGATAAAACAGCACCGTCGCAAACAGCCAGACCCAAACAACGCCGTCCTCCCGTCGTATTTTCTGCGGGAGCATCCCAAGCACAAAGAACACGGCCCCGGCGGGCGTCAACACATGAAACAGCAGAATCTTAAGGGTGGAGCGTAAAAAGGGCCAGTGCAGCAGCGTCCGCACAAAACTCATCCCTTCCCCGCCGCGTTCAGCCACGTAGGTGTAAGGCGAGTACACGAGATCCTGGGTTTGGCCCTGCACCCACATCGCCACGTACCAAATAAGCGCCGTCATCGAGATGAGCAAATACACCCAGAGCGCCCGGTCCTTGTAGACCTCGCGGCCCCGGCGACGCCAGACGAGATACATCACCGGAAGGCACATATACAAATTGATGAATTTGGTCGCGACCGCCACGAACATGAGCAAAAGCGACGCCACGTAAGGGGCGGGGCGGCCGGAGCGGAGATGCCGGTGATACAAATACACGGCGCCCGTAAAAGCACACACCATGAGGCTTTCGGGTTGAATCGAGCGGCTGATGGCAACGTTGAGCGGCGAAAAGGCCGCAAACATCAGTGCGGCCAACTGACCGCGGGGTCCGTACAAATCCTTGGCCAAGAGCATCAAAAAAAGGAGCGTTCCCAACGAAAAAAGGACGTTGACCGTGCGGGCCGCCCCCTCCACGGGGCCGCCCACCACATGGTACGCAAGCGCCATCAGATAGGAATAGATTGGCATCTCCGCGTTGTAGAGATACGGCCCTTTGCCGTTCTCATCCACCTGCGGATAGAAAAAATTCATGCTCCGCTGATAAAAGTTTCGCGCAACGGACGCAACGATGGATTGGCGGCCGATGCTGTTGTAGGTTTCCACGTAAGGGACGTTGATGTGATAAAAGCGGACAGCCACCGCCAAAAGAAACACCCCGACCAGGGCCCAACGACATGGGCTTTGCCGGGTCATTTGCTCAGATCTTCCGGAAGCGACGAAAGACATATTTCGATATGACTTTGAGGTAACCGCGAATCGTATTTATGATCTTCATCTTGCTCTGTCCGACGCGGCGCGCCGTGCGCAGGGTCATGGGAACTTCGCGGATGGTTTTGTGCATGAGAAAAAATCGTATCAAGAGTTCCACCACGCAGACAAAGCCACGCTCTTCAAAATAGTCACCGTAACCGTTGCGGACATCAGCAAGCGCTTCCGCGCGGTAGATGCGATAAAAAGAACTGTACGTGTGGACGCCCTTCATGGGAAAAAGCGATTGAATCAGAAGATTTGCCGACCGGCTCAAAATAATGCGAAAGAGATTGGTCCCCACCACCTCACCCCCGGGCGCGTAACACGATGCGAGAACAATATCCGCACCCTGACGAAAGTTCCGAATCATCTCGGTCAGGACCCCGAGATCCCCCGTGTTGTCGGCCTCCAGAGTCACAATCATGTCCTCCGGTTTCGCGATCTTCAGGGCGGCGTCAAATCCGCTCCGGAACGCCTGAGCCACCCCCTGATTCACTTCATGGGTGATGACGCGAACATCCAGACCTTCGGCGGCGCGCACAAAGAGCCCGGCGCTCCCATCCCGACTCCCGTCATCCACCCAATGCACCCCCACCGCCTCCCCGAGACTCGGGGCGGCGCCTTTAAGCGATGCGGCCATGAGCGCCGCGTTGTCCGCTTCGTTGTAGGCGGGAATCACCAGATGAATCACAGCTCGCCTCCCGCCGTTGCGCGTTCCTGCGATGCCATCCGCTCTCGCGTGCTTCGAATCACGCGGAGAAGCGCCTCATCAAAATTCACCCGGGGCGTATACCCCAACAGGCGTTTGGCCTTCGTCAAATCCGGTATACGCCGCGGAATTTCCCGATAGGTCCCGAACACCTTTTTCATCGGAACCAGCTTGAGCTTGATCGGATGCCGGACACCCGAAAGACGATGAATGCGCTTGGCGCAATCGAGCACGCTCACTTCCTCGTCGTTGCCGATGTTGATGATTTCTCCGAGCGCCCGGTTGCGATTCATGGCCAGAAGCGTCCCCCGGACCAGATCGTCCACATGGGCCATCGACCGGGTTTGGGAACCGTCCCCGTGGATCACGATTTCTTTGTTGCGCAGCACCGCGCCGATAAAAATCGGCACGTGCCCCCCCGACCAGGTGGAAGAAGAACGTTCGCTGAATCCGCCAAAATACCTCAGGATCACCGCCTCGAGACCATATGTTTTGATGTAGCCCATCACCAAATGTTCTGCCTGGAGCTTGGCGACGGCGTATGCCCAGCGCTTGGCGGTGGACGGTCCGATGCGACACCATCCGTCTTCCCGGAAGGGAACATCTTCCGATGCGCCGTACACGTCGGATGTGGACCCGAGAACAAAGCGCGCCTTTTTGGCGAGGGCGAATTTGAGCATCGACTCGGTGCCATCGGCATTGACCTTGATGGTCGGCAAAACGGCTTCGGACTCGCCGACCTTCTTCACCGCCGCCAGGTGAAGCACCCGGTCACATCGCTTGATTTTGGATTCCAAATAGCCGTGCCGGCAAATATTCGCCCGCACAAAGCGGAAATTCGGCCGGCCCAGATACCGTGCAATGTGTTCCATCTTTCCGAAAGACAAATCATCCACTCCGGGTACCGTGTATCCCCGCCGCAGGAGTACATCGCAGGCGTGGGAGCCGATAAGCCCGCACACCCCCGTGACCAGCACGTGCGTTTTCATGACCGCCCTCCTTTCCTTGAGCCGGCCGCAATGCATGCCGCAATCGAGCGCACGGTCCGTTCCGCGGCCTTCCCTTCGCCAAAAACTCTGGGGGCCTTCCGTCGCATGGCGCTTTGAATCCTTACAAACGCCCGGCTCACCGCCTGGGGACTCGGCTCGCACAATACGTTGCGGCCGGACCGGACGGTCTCGCCCCATTCCGTGCTCGGACGAATGGTGACACACGGAATGTTGAGAAGAAACGCTTCCTTCTGAATGCCGCCGGAATCGGTGATGACGCCTTCCGAGGACGCCATGAGCTCCACAAAGTGGGTGTAGGACACCGGTTTCTCCAGGCGGAGTTTCGGATACAACTTCAGTCGCTTGCGAAGATCCGGGGACCGGCGCAAAAACTTTTGGGTCCGCGGATGGACCATGAATCTCACCTCATGTTTCAGACGGCCCAGCATATTGAGAACACTCGCGAGTCTCGCAGGTTCGTCGGTGTTCGTATTGCGATGAATCGTCGCCACGTAATACGGCCGGATCGCCGGGCGCTTTTTGATTTTTTGAATGTTCTTGATCACGAGATCCGCCATCAGATCACCCGTCCATTCCACCCGGCCGCGAATCCCTTCGCTCTTAAGCTGCTCGACCGCGGATCGGGTCGGACACAACAGAAGCGCCGAGAGATGGTCCACCAGCACACGATTGAGTTCTTCCGGCAT
>JADGBA010000145.1 GCA_015231685.1 Candidatus Omnitrophota bacterium
AGTTCCCGAAGAATTTCATCGCGCACATTCACTGCAACTGGCTCTCTCCCCTGAAGATCCGCCAGACCCTGATCTGCGGCTCGAAGAAGATGATCGTCTACAACGATCTCGATCCCATCGAATCGGTGAAGATTTATGATTATCGGGTGTTGCCCAAATTCGACAAGAGGAAGATTCTCGTGGATTACCGCACCGGACACATTCACAGTCCGTGGGTGGACCGCTCCGAAGCGCTGGGCTTCGTGGTGCGGGACTTCGCGGAATCGATCCGAAAGAACCGCAAGCCCGTCTCCGACGGCCGCTTCGGACTTAAGATCGTGCGGATTCTTGAGGCGTGCGACCGTTCGTTGAAGGCGGGCGGGAAGTTCGTGCGGCTCTAGAAGCGGGCGGTCCGGAATTTTTTGATGAGCAAACGCGACTTCATTCCCATCACACGCCCGACATTCGGCCCTGAAGAGGAGAAGGCGGTGCGGGAAGTCCTGCGCTCCGGCTGGGTGACTCAAGGACCCAAGGTCGCCGCCTTCGAGAAGGAGTTCGCGCGCCTCACGGGGGCGCGGTACGCCTCGGCGGTTTCAAGCTGCACGACGGCGCTTCATCTGGCACTGAAGGCCGCCGGTGTCGGCCCGAAGGATGAGGTGATCACCGTGAGCCACTCCTTTGTGGCGACGGCGGCCTCGATACGGTATCTGGGAGCCGTGCCGGTCTTCGCCGACATCGAACCCTCGAGTTTCAATATCGACCCGCGGCGCATCGAACCGCTCATCACCCCCCGCACCCGCGCGATTCTCTGCGTGCACCAGATCGGCATGCCGTGCGACATGCCGGCCATTCTCAGAATCGCCCGGCGGCACAAGCTCTTTGTGATTGAAGACGCCGCCTGCGCTATCGGCAGTGAGATCCGCGCGGGGAGGCATTGGGAGAAAATCGGAAAGCCTCACGGCGACGCGGCATGCTTCTCGTTTCATCCCCGCAAGGTCATGACCACCGGCGACGGGGGGATGATCACCACGCGTCATGCGTCATGGGACCGGAAGTTCCGTTTGTGGCGTCAGCACGGGATGAGCGTGACAGACCTCGCGCGTCACGGGGGGAGGCGGCCGGTGGTCGAATCCTACGTGGAGCTCGGGTTCAATTACCGGATGACGGACCTCCAGGCGGCCGTCGGCCGCGTGCAGCTTCGGCGGCTCGGAGGGATGGTGCGCCGACGCCGGGTGCTGGCGCGGAGATATACCCAAAAGCTTCAGGGGATCACCGGTCTCGCCGCACCGGCCGAGCCGCCCGGTGTGCGAAGCAACTTCCAGAGCTACTGTGTACGGCTGCCGGAGGGGGTTTCCCAAAAGCGCGTCATGACGTGCCTTCTCAAGGAGGGCATCGCCGTCAAAACCGGAATCCTGTGCGCCCACCGCGAGCCTGTCTTCACCCGGGAGCCGTTTCGCGCCGGCACGCTCACCCAAAGCGAGCGCGCGCAGGACACCGCGATCCTTTTGCCGCTGTACGATTCGCTCCAGACCGCCGAGCAGGACCGGGTCATTAGGGCCCTGGCCGCGGCGCTTGAGAGGCGCTAGCGCGATGCACAGCAAGAAGCAAGCCGGGATCGGCGCATGATTTCGGTCGTCATTCCCGTTTACAACGAAGCCGAGAACCTCGAGGCGTTGTATGAGCGTCTCTCGCGAAGCGCCCGAAGCATTCCGGGCGAGGATTTTGAATTCGTGCTGGCTGACGACGGAAGCCGTGATGCGACGCCGCAGGTCCTTGAGCGTCTCTGTGCGGGCGATCCGCGTGTGCGAAGCGTTCGCTTCGATACGAACCGGGGCAGTCACGCGGCGATCAGCGCCGGACTGGCTGCGGCACGCGGCGAGGCCGCGATCGTGATGGCGGCGGACTTGCAGGACCCGCCCGAGCTTATGAAGGATCTGATTGCGCGCTGGCGCGAGGGCCATCCCATCGTCTGGGGAGTGCGTCGAAGCCGTTCCGGGGAGGCGGTATCGACGGTTTTTTTCTCAAGGCTTTATTACTTTCTGATGAATCATCTGACCGCGGTGCGACAGCCGCCGTCAGGCGCGGATCTCTTTTTGGCCTCGCGCGAAGTGATCGAATGCTTCAAGCGCTATCCCGAGAAGCAGCGCTCGGTCTTCATGCTCGTCACGTGGCTCGGCTTCCGTTCGGCCGCGGTTTATTATGACAAAAAGCCGCGCCGCGCCGGAAAGTCCAAATGGACACTCAAGAAGAAGCTCGCGCTCGTTTGGGATTCCTACCGGCTTTTTCGCAAGCCCCGACATAAATGGGATGCATGTGCTTGATTTTATAGGATAATGGTTCGGCAAGCCTGTTGGTATATCAATAACCGATGAGGAAAAGGACATGTCTCAAGAGGACGTCAAAAGGTTCTGGGATAAGAAGGCGGCAGACGGTACCATCAAACAGGAAGTGACACATTCGGATATTTATCAACGGATGCTCGAGATTGATTCGATCCGATCTTTTTTAAGACCCGATGACACGGTGTTGGATATCGGATGCGGAAACGGCTATTCAACAAGGCGTTTTGCCGGTTCAATCAAGAGTATTCTGGGTTTGGATTATTCCCAGGAAATGATCGATCAAGCCCGCAAAGCCGAAGACAATCCTCCAAACGTAAGCTACCGGGTATGCGATATTCGTGAGGCGGATGGTATTGAGCCGGGCACGTTTTCGGCAGCGATCACGGAACGTTGTTTGATTAATTTGGCCGATTGGGAAGAGCAACAACAAGCCATCCTTAATATTCATAAATCCCTCGAAGTTGGCGGAACTTATGTTTTTTGTGAAGGAAAGGAAAACGGCCGCCGAGGTCTGAATGAGCTGCGAAAGAAACTGGGCTTGGAAGAGATGCCCAAGGTGTGGCATAACGTTGATTTTGAAGAAAAGAGAACCAGGGAATTTTTAAGTAAGTACTTTGACATCGAAAAGGAGCTGTCTTTCGGCATGTACGATTTGATCAGCCGCGTGGTGCATCCTCTTGCCGTCCAGCCGAATGAGCCTCAGTATGACTCCGCAATGAATCAAATTGCTTATCGAATGAACGTATTAATGAACGATCATGCCGATATCAGCCGGGTTTTGTTCTTGGTCCTCAAAAAGAGGTAAGCCGGTTCATCGTTATGTTAAAAGTTTGATTCCGGGCGGGTGTGGCATGATGTGGCCCGCAACACACCGGCGATCGAAACCACGCCCATTATCGTCAAGCCGCTCACCTGAAACCACAAGTAGATATTGGGAGAAATGTCGAAATACTTCAATATGGAGTAGGTGCCCCTTGGCATGGCAAAACCCGTACAAAAAAACGCGAACCCGGTCAATGCCGCAACGCGCAACCGCCCCCATTCCTGATGCATCCAAAGAGCAATCATCGGAATGGCGATGATGAGATTGTAATCAAAGCTCAATACCGCCAGGTACATCATGCAGGT
>JADGBA010000013.1:0-1514 GCA_015231685.1 Candidatus Omnitrophota bacterium
CTCTTCAGCACGTAAAGTTTCACGCGCCCGTCCCTCCGGGACCGGAAAAACACGGTTGCGGCCTGGGGCGCGGGCTTCTCCCTGAGAACATCAGCCACTCCGGCGAGAACCTTTTTTCTTTTTTTGAAATCAATCACACCGCGGTTATCCGGATCCACCCCCCGATATTCCCATAGCTCGGAGCCCTGATAAACGTCAACAACGCCCGGTGCGCCGATACGCAAACACCATGCCGAAAGCGAATTCAAGAAACCGCAGTCCATGACCGGTTCGATGAATTTCAAAAACATTTCGAGGAATCGATTGCCGCGTCGACGCTCCAGGATACAATCAATAAATCGCTCAACGGCGGTTTCGTACACGGTGTTGGGCTGGACCCAGCGGCTGTAGGTTTTGGCTTCCCGGACGCACTTCTGCATGATCGTCTTGATTCGACGCACAAAACACGGGTAGGCGCCCGGCGCCATCGATTCGGTCGGCCACAGGCTCAGAATCACCTGGTAAATCAGGTATTCGGTGTTCCGGTCAGGAAACTCTCCCGCCTCGGTGACTGTTTTGTGCTTGGCGTTGACGAGCGCCCAGCGCGTGAGCTCCTTCTTCCACAATCGCGGCATTTCGCTCAAAACATCCAGCCGCAGGCGCGCGTCTTCACTGCGCTTCGAATCGTGTGTGGATGCGGTCGAGAGCCCCATGGGCCACGCGGCCAGCCGCGATATGTTCTGCCGATGAAATTCCGAGACCGAAACACCAAAATGCGTGGGGTCCAGCCCGACATCATTCAGAGAAATCAGTCTGTTGTAGATATAAAACACGGTGTCCTCAAGGCCTTTTGCCATGACCGGGCCCGTGAGCTGTTGAAATCTCAGAACAAAATCCCGGTAAAGTCTGTCTTCATCGGCATCGACCGGCACATCGAACCGCAGTGACAGCACGCTTTTCAAAAAATCGTAGACCGAAGGATCGAGAGCGGGCGTCTTGCGCTTCGCCTTTTCGATGGCGATGTGCGCAATTTTTTCATCCCACTCGGACACCGCCAAAAAAGAGGAGCTGACATAAGTCCGGTAAACCGGAAAACAGGCAATGACTTCCCGAATCGCCAGCGTCAGGTTGTTGAGGGTAAAATCCCTGAAATGGCGGCTTCGCTCGGAGATCTCGTCCAGACGCTGGCCAAGCGAATTGATTTCGCCGGCCATGTGCACCAGGGCAAAAAACTTCTTTTTCTGGTAAAGCAGGTCGTCAAAATCGGTATCAATTCCTGAAAAGTCACGATAAAGCTCTGAGAAGGCCGCGGCGTTTTCCTGCCGGACAAACACGCCGTTGATTGACACGGTGGTTTCGTACCCAACGGTCCCGTGAACCCGCCAGGTTTCCGGTAGAATCTCCTTCTTCTCCAGTATTTTCTCCACCACCGTCCAGCTGGACCCGGCTTGATCGAATTCGCTTTCCTTCAGAATCTCGCGGATTCGATTGGAGACGCGCTCTTCGGCCGGGCCGGACAACCGGCCTTCATCTCC
>JADGBA010000013.1:1524-2033 GCA_015231685.1 Candidatus Omnitrophota bacterium
GTTAAATGCACCAGGCAGCGTTCCTGAACCTGAGCCAGATAGGCCGCGGGGTCGTACAACCCGTCCGTATGATCAATCCGGATTCCGCGCACCAGCCCCCGTCGAACCAGATCAAAAAGAAGCGCGTGATGATGGTGAAACGCTTCGGGGTTTTCCATGCGAAAAGCCGCGAGTTGATTGATATCAAAAAATCGTCTGTAATTGATCTCCTCGGAAGCGACCCTCCAGTAGGCAAGTCGATAAAACTGCCCCTCAAGAATACGGTGGAGCGCGTCAAAACTGCGCGGATCCCCTTGTTGCCCGTTCAGGGATTCGGCGACCTTGGACGCCCACCGTTGATTCGCGGCCGCTCCACCCAAAAGAACCCGGAGACGTTTTTTGAGCTCTTCCTTCTTCTGGTGACGGCGATTGCGCGCCTCGGGATCCGACCAGACGCCGCAAGGAAGTTCCGCAAGTTCACCCAAAATCCCCGCAAGCACCCTCCGCGCTGAAGGCGGTAATCCCTGAAT
>JADGBA010000013.1:2058-15092 GCA_015231685.1 Candidatus Omnitrophota bacterium
GAGCGGTAAGCGGTCGTTGTAACAGCGAACCGCAAAATCACCCGTTACGGAATCGAATTCAATACGGATCGCGCCGGATTCGAGCGCCTTTCCGTACAGCTCTCCAAGGACCGGCCACAGTACCCTTCCCCACAATTCCGGCTTTTCGGGATCCCAGTCAATATCGAAGTAATCCGCAAACAGTGAATCGCGCCCATTTTCAAGCACATCCACCCACCATGGATTGGCGCTCTTGGTTACCCCCATATGATTGGGAACGATATCCGCCAAAAGACCCATGCGGTAATCGATAATCCGGCGAGCGAATCGCTCAAAAGCCTTTTCGCCCCCGCGCTCCGGATCCAAGCGGGCCGGATTGACCAAATCGTACCCGTGGTTGCTCCCCGAAACGGACTCAAAAAAAGGCGACGCGTAGACTCCGTCAATGCCCGAGGCGGCAAGGTAGGGTACAAGTGCGCGTGCCTGCCTGAATCCGAATTTTTTGGAAAGCTGGAGCCGATACACCGCCGACGGGCGCCAGACCTCATGCAAAACTCCCCGGATGGCGTTTCTGCATTTTTCGGCGCCGAACATCGGACGCGGTCCCGCGGACTGTGCCATGGTACAGAGAATAACACATTCCCCTTCGAGTGTCAGGTGGCCGTGCTATAATCCGCGATATGAAAACCGCCGGCTTCGTGAGTGAACTTTCAAAGCTTCTGACCGCATCCAGACAAACCCTGGCCCTGGCCGAGTCCTGCACCGGCGGAACGATCGGTCAGATGATCAGCAGCCGCCCGGGGTCTTCCGCCTATTTTTTGGGAGGGGTCGTGGCCTACCACAACCACATTAAGCGCGCCCTTTTGGGAATCCCCAACGGCATACTAAAGAGACGCGGGGCGGTGAGTGCTCCTGTCGCCCGGGCGATGGCCGAGAATATCCGGCTCCGCTTCAAGGCGGACTTTGCCGCCTCGACCACCGGAATCGCAGGGCCGGCGGGCGGAACTGCAAAAAAACCCGTAGGCCTCGTTTGGATTGCCGTTGCGGACCGTCGCGGCTGTCAAGCCAGGAGATACGTATTTGAGGGCTCAAGATCGCGCATACGGCGCCTGGCCGCTCTGGAAGCCATTTCTTTGCTAAGCGCCAGCGTCCGAGCCCAGAATATTCCGAAACCCCGAAGTGTGTGTAAGATCAAAAAGACATAAAAACCAGCGAGCAAATCATCCCACATGATTCCGGATGAGCTTTTCATCCGGTCAAGCCGGCGTATGCCCAGCGGCTTGGTGATATCAAAGAATCGAAATAGCAGAAATCCGGTCGCCAGCACCGCCGGCGTGCAGGGCATTGCCAGCAGCGATGTCCACATTCCGCATACTTCATCCAGCACAAAGAAGGAAGGGTCTTTGTCGGTGCTATTGGCACTGACCGGGGAGGCCGCCCAGAACCCTGCCGCAACCGACATTCCCCAAAACAAACCCAAGAGCAGGGGGTTTTTTAGTGCCCAGCCGGCTCCGACAGCCAGCACGCTCGCCACGGCTCCCGGCGCCCAGGGAAAATACCCGACCCCAAAAACAGTGCCCGCAAGAAGCGCGATTCGCCGCTTCATTTGAAGATGCTCCGGTTGTTGACAAAGAATTTGAATCCGCTGTACAAGGTCAGGATCACCGCCGCCATCAGCGACCAATGAATGATTTGAAGCGAAATCGCTTCGGCTTGCGGCGTCCAAAATTCCGCTTCGCGTACCGCGAGATAGAAGAGAACGAGAATCGCGGCGAACATTTGTGTGAAGGTCTTGTGTTTTCCGCTGCGTGTCGCCGCGATCACACGCGCCTGAGAGGCGGCGTACAAACGTACTCCGGTGATCAAAATTTCCCGGCTCAGCATCGCCACCAGCATCCACGCCGGCATCACCCCGATTCCGACAAAGGCAATGAATACCGAAAACACAAGCACCTTGTCGGCAATCGGATCCATGAGCTTCCCCCACGCCGTAACCTCGTTGCGCATCCGCGCGACGCGGCCATCCCAGAAATCGGTCAGCGATGCCAGCACAAAACACGCGACCGCCGCCGACTTGGGCCAACCCCCGTCCAGATTCAAAAATATCAATATCCCCGCCGCAAAAAAGAACCGGGACAGGGTCATCATATCGGCAATGGTCATCCGACCACCCCCTCGAGGTCATGTTCCGTGGCGCCGGTAATACGCACGCGGCAAAACTCCCCGATTGGAAGAGATTTTCTGGAACGCACAATCACTTCTCCGTCCACCTCGGGGGCATCATGTTCCGAACGCCCCAGATAAACGCCCGGAGTCGCCCGCCCTTCAATGAGCACCTTCAGTCGACTGCCGATCTTCCGGCGTCCCGCCTCCATAGAGATTTGCTCCTGAGCTTTCATTATCAAGCGCCGGCGCGACCGGGCAGTGCGGGAAGGGATCTGTTGCGTCATCTTAGCGGAGCGTGTCCCCTCTTCCCGCGAGTAAGCAAACACCCCCAGCCGGTCGAACCGGATCCGCCGCACGAAGGCGCAGAGATGGGCGAATTCTTCCCGGCTTTCTCCCGGAAACCCGGTCATCACAGTGCTTCGGATGGCCAGATCAGGAATGCGGCGGCGAAACTCATGAATAAGGTTATCTTGAGTCTGGGAGAGACCCCGCCTCCCCATCCTCTCGAGAACCGAAGGATGACTGTGCTCTACAGGCAAATCCACATATCGGCAAAGGTTTCGGTGTTGCTCCATAGCTTGAATGACCGAATCAGTGACGTGCCCCGGATGCAGATAAAGCGTCCGGATCCAGACCTCAGGCGTGATGCGCGCGATCCTGGTAAGGAGGCCGCCAAGATCAATGCCGCGCCCGAGATCACGGCCATAAGCGGCCGTATCCTGGGCAATCAAAACCACTTCTTTCACCTTGGCGCAGGAAACGGCTTGGCGGATTTCCTTGAGAATATCTTCGGGGGCGCGTGATTGCAGCCGCCCCTTGATGGCGGGGATCGCACAGTACGAACAACGTGAGAGGCATCCTTCAGCAATTTTGACATAACGCAAATACGGCGGCGTCAGCGGTTGTGTCGGAGATAGCGCGGACTTCAGATAAACGCTTCTTGCCGGAGCCCGAAGAACTCTTTGGGAGCCGGTCTTGAGAAGACGCGGGATCACATCCGCCAGATGGGCAAACTCGGAAACTCCCAAGACAGCATCTGCTTCCGAAAATTCCCTGAAGAGCTCGTCTTTGTACCGCTGAGCGAGACAGCCAATGATAACGAGCTTTTTTATTTGTCCGCGCTTTTTGAGCTCCGCAAGCTCGAGAATGCCCTGGATGGATTCTTCTTTGGCATCGCGGATAAACCCGCAGGTATTGATGATGGCGACGTCCGCCCGGCGGACATCCGGCTCATAACGGTATCCCGCGGCCACAAGCCCGCCGAGGGCCACTTCAGAGTCAACGAGATTTCGGGGGCAACCCAGCGCAAGAAGACCTACAGAACAGGTTCTGGGTGAATGGGTTTTAAAAGGCATCCGGGCGAGCTTAGCGGATCTGTTCCATGCCCTGATGCGTGAGACGAACTTCTTTGGCCTGCCCCCCGCCCGGTTGGCCCAGCGCAAACCCGTTCAGCGTCAGTTCCACACCTTCAGGGCGGCCCAATTTCATTTCGATAGACCGGTCCGCTTTCCATCGCTCGTGCTCGCCGCTTCGCAGAATGGATTCAAACAAAATTTCGCCATCCGCGCTCAGGCGCAGCCAGACATCCTTGGTGGCGCGGACGTCAAGCATCAGCGGGTCCTGCGGCGGAATTCGCGGGTAATTATCAAGATCAGGCGCATTGATATACGGAGAGCCTTCTGTGGACTTCGCTGTTTGGACCGCCGGCATGGCGGGGTCTGCGGCCGCGCTTGCAGCCTGCTTCTTTGTTGAAGGCGATGCCTTTTGTGTGTCAGCCGTTTTTGGGACCCGGCTCTTTTGAGCCGCGGCACGCATCTCGGCCGCTCTTTCGCGGCGGGCCGGACCATCCTTGATCCAACGCCCGACCGCTGCGCCCGAAACCACAAGCAGGCCTCCCACAAGAGCAATCCCCAAGGCCCCAATCAGAATCTTTAGAGCCGTCTTTCGGTGCCGCGCCGCCCATTGCATCGCCGGAGAGAGGTGTTCCTTGAGGGATTTGACGGGAATGGTTTTTTTGGGAGTGCGGGCTTGTCCGCTTTGGGGTTCCTTGGGGGCCGGTACAATTTCGACCGGCTTTTGACTCACCCCCATAAGCTCGAACTCGGAGAGAACAGTTGCGGATGAAATCCCAAGATATTCGGCATAACGCTTCAAAAAACCCTTGGCGTACACGGCGCCGCCGGAAAGACTCTCAAAATCGTTCTTTTCGAGCTTCTCAAGAATTCCCGGATGGATTTTGAGCTTGGAATGAACGTCATCCAAAGAAAGTTTTTTGGCCGTACGCGCCGCAGACAGTTGTTTTCCGATTGATACCTTATCGCTCACTGCCCTGCTCCTTCCTGGGTTCCGGATTCTCCGCCGGCATTTTTGAACCTCGCGTCAAGCTCCTCAATCGACACCAGAACCTCTCTTGCTTTGGAGCCCCGGTGCGGTCCGACAATACCGTCTTCTTCCATCATGTCCACCAAACGCGCCGCCCGAGTATAGCCCAGACCCAATCGCCTCTGCAACATGGAAACTGAGGCCAGCTGACTTGAAACAATGATTCGGCAAGCCTCCTCGTAATGCTCATCGGAACGAAAATCCTGACTCTGCCCCTGCCGCTTGCTCGACGCCTTCAAAATCTCTTCATCGTACACGGGATTCTGACCTTCCTTGCACGCTTCGACAAGCCGCTCGATTTCAGGGTCCGCCACCCAGGCCCCCTGTCCACGCAACAAATGCGGTTTGGACGGGTCCATATACAAAAAATCCCCCTTACCCAAAAGGCATTCCGCGCCGTTCTGATCGAGCACCGTCCGCGAATCCACTTTGGAGGCAACCTGAAACGCGATTCGTGACTGAAAATTGGCTTTGATGACGCCCGTGATGACGTCCACCGAAGGACGCTGTGTCGCCAGAATCATATGAATCCCCACCGCGCGGGCCAATTGGGCCAGTCTCATGATCGCGCTCTCCACCTCTTTACCTTGAGTCATCATCAGGTCCGCAAGCTCATCGATGATCACCACGATGTACGGAATCCGTTCAGGATATTCAATGTCCCCGATCTTGCGAATCCCCGGATCCTTTTCAACGCGCTCGTTGTACCCCTCCATATCCCTGACTTTGAACTTGGAGAGAATTTTGTAGCGATTTTCCATTTCGGACACGAGCCAGTTCATGACAGTTGGAACGCGGTCAATTTGCGTGATCACCGGAGTCAGAAGGTGCGGCAGACCGTTGTACCCGATCAACTCCACCATCTTCGGATCAATCATGATGAACTTGACTTCGTCGGGGTACGAGCGGAACAACATGCTTGAAATGATTGCATTAATGCAAACCGTCTTTCCGCTTCCGGTGCTCCCGGCAATCAAAAGGTGGGGCATTTGGTCCAAGTCCGCTACAACCGGCTCTCCGGCGGCGTCCTTTCCTATGGCGAACGCAAGCTTGGATTCCATTTTGCGCATATTCGCGGAATGCATAATGTCTTTGAGAACAACGTTTTGCTTCGCCGGATTCGGAACCTCAATACCGATGCGGGCCTTACCCGGAATGGGCGCAAGGATACGAACGCTGGTCGCCTCAAGCGCAAGAGCAATATTGTCCTGAAGGCTGGTGATGCGTTGGAGTTTGACGCCGCTGGCCGGCTGTAATTCGAACCGGGTGATGACGGGCCCCTGCTCCGCTTCAACCACCCTGGCGTCAATCCCGAAGTCCGAAAGCGTGTCCTGCAAAACGCGGGACTGTTCTTCGATAAATTTTCCGGCATCGATGCCGGATTCAGCCGCCTGGGGATCGCTCAATAGATCCGTGGAAGGAAGTTTGTAGTCTCCTCTGGGGGCGACGGGTTTGACCACTCCCGCTTTGGCAGGAGCCGTTTCCTGAGGCTTCCGTGTGGCCAGAGTTCGAATGACCGGCTTGGGCGCAGCGTCCGGCTTGGGGGCTGTATCCTTACCCTTGCCCTTAAGAAGCTCCCTGGCCTTTTGTAGAGCCCCGCCGGCGGCAACGGGCCTTTCGGGTCGTATGGCGCCTTTTTCAGGTCTAACGATTTTTGGCTCTTTCCGGCTTGAGGTTGTGGCGGGCCCCTGAGTCAGGGCGCCTTGAGCTGTTTTTCCCAACACCCGAAAATGCCCCCAAAACCACCGCAACAGGGCGCCTACGAGAGGAAAAACCATGAATTCCGTGGCCAGCAAAAGCGCGAGAACAAACAAAACAAAAGAAAATAGAAGAGCCGCCTTGCCAAAAAGTTCAATCAGAATGGAGGCGACGAAGAACCCGACCAGGCCTCCGGCTTGAAATCGTGCATCCGCATCCGGTCCCGCGAGAAGCGAAAGAGACGAACAGGCGGATATAAAAAAAAGTGCTCCTGAGAAAAGCCGGAGCCATAGACGCTGCTTTTTTCTTTCGGACCATTGTGCCAGCGCCCAGAAACAAAACAGGAGGACCAGAAAATAGGCGCCCCTGCCGATTGCAAAGTTCAGCGCCCAGGACAAATGAGCTCCAGCAATCCCTACAAAATTTTTTACAGGCTGGTTGACCCTGGATACATTGAACGATACGTCTTCCGGAACATACGAAACCAGGCAGAGAAGCAGGAACAACGCCAGCGAGAGCCAAAGGAAGACAATGATTTCATTTTTCTTTTTTTCAGAAATCATGCCTTAATGCCCTGTGTGACCAAACCCACCCTCCGCACGCTCTGTTAAATCAAGTGACTCAACGAGCTCGAGTTCAGGTGTGACAACCTCCTGAAAGACCATTTGAGCCACGCGCATGCCGCGCGACACCCTGAATACATCCTGCCCGTGATTAATCACGATAAGGGATATCGGGCCCCGGTAATCACTGTCAATGGTGCCGGGACTGTTGGCCAGAGTCACGCCGTGCTTAAGTGCCAAACCGCTGCGGGGACGAATCTGGGCTTCGTACCCCGCCGGAATCGCGATCCTCAGCCCCGTACGAACCAGTCGTAACTCGCCCGCCGGTACAACGACCTCACCGGGCTCAGCGGAACACAAATCCATTCCGCTGGACCCCGGTGTCATCAGTTGTGGCAAAGGCAGGTCAGAAGCGTGAGCTTCTCTTTGGACGAGAACCCTGATCCTTGTCATTGCGGGGTCTTTGTTGCCTTGATGCCGGACGGCGCTCCCTCGGCGGCCGATTGGGGTCCGGATGCGGAATCAGTCCCTTGACGGCCTTGGCCGACAAGTTGACCCGGCCCTGCCGGTCCACTTCGATGACCTTTACATCAAACTGGTCACCCACAGCCACCACGTCGTCAATATGGTCCACGAATGAATCCGATAATTCCGAGATATGCGCCAACCCTTCCTTGCCGGGCATGATTTCACAAAAAGCACCAAAATCCATAAGCCTTGTCACGGTGGCTTTGTAGATCTTGCCAACCTCAGCTTCTTGAGTGATCTCACGGATCATCTGAATAGCCTTGTCGGATCCGCCGGATTCTCTGGAAGCGACGCGAACCGTGCCGTCGTCTTCAATATTGATATCCGCACCCGACTCGGATTGAATCCGCCGGATCATTTTGCCGCCGGGTCCGATCACCTCTCCGATACGCTCGGGATTAATCTTGAGTTCGATGATTCGTGGGGCAAACCGTGACAATTCCTGCCGCGGCGCGGAAATCACCTCGAGCATCTTGTTTAGGATGTGCGAGCGCCCTGCCTTGGCCTGTTCCAGCGCCTTGACCAGAATCCCGAAATCGATCCCCTCTTTTAGCTTGATGTCGAGCTGAAGCGTCGTGATCCCCTTCGCGGTTCCCGCGACTTTGAAATCCATATCGCCCAGATGGTCTTCGACCCCCGCGATATCAGAAAGGACCACCCAATCCGCCCCCTCCTTAATCAGCCCCATCGCAATTCCGCTGACCGGCGCCTTGATCGGAACACCCGCATCCATGAGCGCCAGCGTCCCCGAACACACCGAGGCCATGCTTGACGATCCGTTGGATTCAAGAATATCCGAAACCAGGCGAATGGTATAAGGAAACTCCTCCTTGGTAGGCACCACGGCCGATAAACCCCGGCGCGCAAGCGCACCGTGTCCAATCTCCCGTCTTCCCGGTCCACGCATCATTTTGACTTCACCCACAGAATACGGGGGGAAGTTGTAATGCAGCATGAAATTTTTGTAATGGGTCCCCTGATAGGATTCGATCAACTGCTCATCCTTCGCGGTTCCCAACGTTGCGATACCCAGGCTCTGCGTTTGTCCGCGCGTAAAAAGCCCCGACCCGTGGGTCCGCGGCAACACTCCAACCTCGCACTCGATTTTACGGATTTCATCAAGCGCGCGCCCGTCCACCCGGCGTTTCCCGGTCAGGTAAAACTTGCGGACTTCGGTATATTCAATGTCTTCGAGGATATGGAGAACCGCCCCTTTGGTCACCGATCCGCCTTCCGTGACAAACTTCTCGCAGAGCTCCTTCTTCAGCTGATCAATCGCCTCCTGCCTGGCTTCCTTGGTTTTGGGTTCGTTGATGGACCGGAAAGCGTCCACCGCGATTGCCGAAATCCTGGATTCCAGATCCGCATCGACTTCCGGAGCGCTCCAGAGCGCCTTTTCTTTGGCGATCCCGGCGGCAAACTCCGCCTGAAAATCGACAATTCGCCGAATTTCGGCATGAGCGAATTTGAGCGCCTCCGTGATCCGCTCTTCGCTGATCTCTTTGGCTTCCGATTCGATCATGGTGATGCCGTCTTTTGTGCCGGCCACCACGATATCAAGGGTGGATTTCTTCAGCTCTTCGTAGGTCGGGTTCACCACAAATTGCCCTTCAACCTCGGCCACGCGGACCGCGCCGACCGGCTCCAAAAAGGGCACGTCGGACAGGAGGAGCGCCATGGAAGCGCCGTTGATGCTCAGCATATCGGGATCATTCTCACCGTCGCTGGAGAGCACCGTGGCCACAATCTGGACTTCGTTGCGATAGCCCTCAGGAAACAACGGCCGGATCGGCCGATCCGTAAGACGCGAAGTCAGAATTTCTTTCTCCGTCGCCCGGCCTTCGCGCTTGAAGAAGCCGCCCGGGATCATGCCGCCGGCGTAGGTTTTTTCCTGATATTCAACCGTCAGCGGAAAAAAATCCTGCCCTTCCCGAGGCTCCTTGGCACCACAAACCGTCACAAGGATCATTGAATCACCCAATTGTAAAGTCACCGCTCCCGAGGCCTGACGTGCCACATGGCCGGTCCGTGCAATGAGCCGATTGCGGCCCAAGGTCATTTCACTATTTTTTGAATTCATCGCTCTATTTTCTGATGTTGAGGCGTTGAATCAACTTCTGATATTCCTGTTGATCGCGCCGTTGGATGTAGTTGAGTAACCGCCGTCTTTTTGAAACCAGCATCAGGAGTCCGCGGCGGGAGTGGTTATCCTTGGTGTGCTGCTTGAAGTGTCCGCTTAACGAATTAATCCTTTCGGTCAATAGCGCGATCTGGACCTGGCAGGAGCCGGTGTCTTTTTCGCCCTCTTGAAAATCGTGAATCACTTCAGTCTTTTTGTCTTTGGTGAGCGCCATGATGTTTCACTTCCCCTTTCTGATTTATTAATAAAAAGAGCGCTTAGTATATCGCACGAAGTGCCTTTTGTAAACATCAGAAAATTTTAGAGAAGTCAATTTATGATTATTTTTGTTAATTATGTATCAAATAAATGAATTGCATATAAGATCAGATAAAATTAAAAAATCATTTTTTTCTATGCCTTAGGGCTGACAAGGCGCTGCGGACATCACGATTCATCTGCACGATCAACGCCTCGGACGTTGAATACCTTCTGACCTCGCGCAACCTCTTGATGAGTTGAACTTCCACGTACCTCGGGACGCTCATCTTTGCCCTGTGGATCACATGGATCTCAAAGGAAGGAATCTTTTCCCCAAAAGTGGGCCGCGGCCCAAGATGAATAACGGCATTCAACGGGCCGGCCTCGGGGTCAATAAATCGTCCGGCATAAATTCCCGCGGGTGGAAGCGTTTCTGCGACGGGGCGTATGTTGATCGTAGGAAAACCTAGCTTCCGTCCGCGGCCGTGTCCGCGAACCACCTGTCCGTAGATCCCAACAGGTCTTCCGCAAAGTCGGCCCGCCTCCGCCAGACGACCGGCGCTGATAAGCCCCCGGATACGCGTGCTCGATATTGCGCAGGCACCGCTTTTGAGCTTACCAACAACCCGGACTCCCGGCAGTTGGGATCTCAAAAGGGCCGCGTCGCCCTCGCCGCCACGCCCGAATCGAAATCCCTCCCCGATCAAAACCGTATGCGCCTTCAATTTGCGGATAAGAACTTCCCTGATAAACCCGAGCGCGCTCATCCTGGCCATCTTACGGTCAAACACAAGCACAGCCCTTAGCTGAATACCCGCCTGCGCCAAATGCAACAGCCGGTGACCCAATCCGTAGATGAGTTTCACCCGCTTTCGGGGGCAAACCACGGCAGAGGGATGCGGATCAAAGGTCAGGGCCATCGGCTCAAGACGGAGCCGGCGGGCCACACGGAGCGTTTCGCGGATAATTCTTTGATGCCCGCGATGAACGCCATCAAAGACTCCGATACAAACCGCCCGGCCCTTGACAGGGCGACTCCTCATCGCGCGTTTCGCCCGGGCATGATTCTCGACAACCACGACGCCGATTCGGCGGGGCGTTTTTTCCACGCGGTCAAGGCGTCCGCCGCACGCCGGGCGATCTCCGAACCATCGAGCCTTTTCAGATTCTCGGGAGAAAGACTGTCCGCCACATCAAATGCACCCACTCGGGTCCGCCGCAGAGAAGAGAGCACCATTCCGGCGCCGAGTTCGCTTCCGACATCAGCGCACACCGCTCTGAGATATGTGCCCTTGGAGACTCTGGTCGAAAAATAGACATCCGGGGGCGAAAATCTCAACAGATCCAATCGCTTGATTTCCACCGTTTTGACGGGGGCATCAAAAGGGATACTCTTGCGGGCCAATTCATAGCCTTTTTTTCCTTTAACTTTGGCGGACGAATATTGGGGCACCGTCTGTTGGATTTTTCCGGTAAAACGCCCGAAAGCCGCCCGCACATCCTTTTCCCGGATGTGCTCATAGGAGGCGGTTCGCGTCACCATCCCCTCGAGATCCTGCGTGCGGGTCTCCATCCCGAGAGTCATGATCCCCTCATAATCCTTGTCCAGCACGCTCAAATCCTGGAACAGCGATGTGCTCGGCCCCAACAGCATAATCAAAAGCCCTGTTGCCATGGGATCCAGGGTGCCCGCGTGACCGACCCGCCGGATGCCGGTTTTTCGCCGGACCACATCCACCATATCGTGGCTGGTGTATAAAATAGGCTTGTCGACAAGGAGTATCCCGTTCATGTCGCCTCCCCTGCCGGGGTGTCTTCACCGGATTCCGCAGGTTTCTCCGAATGTATTTGATCGAGAATCTTTTGGATGCGGAAAGCGTGTTCCGCCCCTTCTTCGCGGAAAAACGTCAGATGCACCGCATAACGCATGCTGATCCTGTTGTTCACCAGGTACTTGATTTCTTTGGCGGCATTGCGAATCGCGATTTCCGTGCGTTTCTTGTCTTCATCGGATCCCATCACGCTGTAAAAAATCCGGGCGCTCTTGAGATCCTTGGCCACCTCGGCCCGGGTCAGGGTGACGAATCCAATCCTCGGATTTGACAGATCCTCCCGAATCGTGACGCTGACTTCCTTGAGAAGAAGGCTCGCCAGCCGGTCTGAACGATGCTGCATAAATTCCTCCGTTGATGTTTTTGGCCAAGCGGCCGCCAGGCCTCAGGGCCTGGGATGAAACTGCCGGTGAATCCTCTTGAGGCGCCCCCGGTCCACATGTGTGTAAATCTGGGTCGTCGACACATCGGTGTGACCCAGCATTTCCTGAAGCGCCCGAAGATCCGCGCCCCGTTCCAAAAGATGTGTCGCAAAAGAATGTCTAAAAATATGCGGATACAATGCTGTCGATATCCCCGCGTTGCGCGCGTGTTTTTTCAGGATCTCCCAAAGCGCCTGACGGCTCATCCGGCGGCCCATACGATTCAAAAAAAAAGCAGTCTCCCCGGCGCGGGCCTTGGCGAGCCGCGGCCGGGAACGCTCCAGATATCGCCGCATACTTTGGGCGGCAGAGCGGCCGAACGGAATAATGCGTTCCTTGGAACCTTTTCCGAAGACCCGGATCACGCCGGCCTCAAAATCCACATCCTGCATGCCCAATCCCACCAGCTCCGATGCCCTGAGGCCGGTCGCGTACATGAGCTCAATGCACGCGTGATCACGCATTCCTGCGGCCTTTCGCACGTTGGGCGCCGCAATCATCTGACGGATTTCTTTCTCCGAAAGGCTCCCGGGGAGCGCCTTAAAGACCCGGGGAGACTCCACCTTGTCGGTCTCGTTCTCGTGCGCGAGACCCTCCGCCTGCAAAAATCGATGAAACACCCTGACAGCCACCAAGCGCCGCGCAATCGATACCGCCGCGAGACGGCGCTGCTTTTCGTGCAGCAAAAATCCCCGAATATCCGCGGCCATCACGTCGTCGGGACGCGTCTTCCCCTGACGCATCATGAAGCGCGTGTAACTTTGGAGATCCCTCCGGTACGCGGCCAGAGTGTTTTTTGAAAGCCCCCGCTCCACTGACAACACATTCATGAACCTGTTCACCAAATCGTTCAAGAGCTGATCACAACTTGATTTCGTCCGGACGGATAAACTCCTTCACATCATCCACATAAAATTCCGATCGCAGGACCCGCAGGCTCCTCTCGAGAATGGAGCGCGCCCTCGAAAGACTGGTCGGTGAGTGGGAAACCTCGGTCTGCCGGATCGCGCTTTGAATATTTTCGATCCGACCGGCCAGCTCGGAGGCTTTGGGCTCCACCAAATACGTCTTCATTTCATTCAAA
>JADGBA010000013.1:15102-17183 GCA_015231685.1 Candidatus Omnitrophota bacterium
GAGCAATCAGCTCATCCGCGGCGCGGGCGTTTCTCTTGGCGTTACCGTCCAGGTTCTTCAGCAGCTCTTCCTGCCACACCTTCCAGGCATTGAAATGCGACACATAGTAGTACTCGTTGGAATACGGCTTGATGAACTCCTTCTCTGTGTAGACTTGTGGTTGAGCGGAGGCCGGGATATCCTTTTGGCGAATCAACTTGCGCTTAAGCGCGGGGGAGCAGCCGGCCATCGAAACAAGAATCAACATTACGACCAGGCACCCGCCGAACATTTTTCGCTTCATCAAATCCCCTCCAATTGTTTCTCGATCTCGGTTTCAGTCACCACGGATACCCCCAACGCACGGGCCCGGTCCAATTTTGAGCCGGGGTCCGCGCCGGCCACCAAATAGTCGGTTCGCGAACTTACGGCCGAAGCCACCCGTCCTCCACGAGCCTCAATGCGCTCACGCATTTCCTCGCGCGTATGGCGTTCGAGCGACCCGGTCAAGACAAAGGTCTTCCCGTCGAGCGGCCCCCTCGCCCCCTGTGAGTTGCGGGTTTCGGATGTGAGCACTCCGGCTTCCTGAAGGGCTCGGACCAGCTTCCGGTTCTCGGGGCGGGCAAAAAACTCAACCACGCTCGCGGCCATCACGGGTCCCACCTCCTGTATCCTCTCAAGTGATGCGGCGTCCGCATTCATAAGATTTTCGATGGATCCGAAGTGGCGCGCCAGTTGACCGGCGCTGCGCACGCCCACATGCCGGATACCGAGCCCGTAGATAAGCCGCGCGAGCCCTCGCCCGCGGCTCTCGGCGAGAGCCGCCAGAAGATTCGCGGCGGACTTCTCCCCCATTCGCTCCAGCCCCATCAAGCGCTGGGCATCCAGGTGATACACATCCGATAGAGTGCGCACCCACCCGCGATCAACCAGTTGTGCCACCAACGCGTCTCCCAGACCTTCGATATCCATGGCCCGGCGCGAAGCAAAATGCAAAAGGCGCGCCCGTGCCTGAGCCGGGCAGGCCGCGCTCACGCAGCGCGCAGCCACCTCCTCCGGTTCCCGGCGCACTTCGGAACCGCAATCGGGACATCGCTGAGGCATCCGGAACAAGCGCTCCCGGCCGGTGCGCTCAGCCTGGAGGACACTGACGATCTGAGGGATGATTTCCCCGCTCTTTTCGATCAGAACGGCGTCGCCGATCTTGAGCCCCAACCGGTCAATCTCGTCCTCATTGTGAAGCGTGGCGCGGGAAACAGTGCTGCCGGATACCGTGACCGGTTCGAGCTCAGCCACCGGCGTCAGAACGCCGGTTCTTCCGACCTGGACCCGGATCTCCTTGAGCCGTGTACGTACACGCTCCGCCGGAAACTTATACGCAATCATGAACCGGGGGCTCTTCGCGGTGAACCCGAGACGCTCCTGAAGAGCGAATTCATTCACCTTGACCACCATCCCGTCGACATCAAAACCGAGTTCCGCCCGGCGATTCTGCCACGCGAGACACGCATCCATAGCGCTTTGAATCCCGCAGCACAAACGCGCGTTAGGCTCGACCGGCACCCCGGCGATGCGATACGCCTTCATGAGATCCTCGTGAGTGGAGATGTTCTTGTCCGAACGATAGCCCACCCCATGAGCCAAGAACCTCAATTTTCGGGACCCCACCTGCCCGGACTCCAAAAGCTTGAGCGATCCCGCAGCCGCATTTCTTGGATTGGCAAAAACCGATAATCCTTCACAGGAACGCGCCTCATTCATCTGCGCAAAATCCGATCTCATCATAAATATCTCTCCGCGCACCTCAAGAAACTCCGGGAGAGACGTCCCCGGCTTCAAATGATTGGGCACCGAACCGATTTCCCGGATATTCGCAGTCACATCATCCCCCGCTTGCCCGTCGCCGCGCGTCAACGCCCGAATGAGCTTCCCGCGCTCAAAACTCAAAGAAATGGAAACACCGTCTATTTTGGGCTCAACGAAATATGGCAGGTCAGCCGCCCCCGAGCCGAGATTTTTGACCACCCGCTCATGAAAGGCCATGAGCTCTTCCGCGGAATAGGTGTTGTCGATGCTGAGCATGGCTGCGCGGTGAGCTGCGG
>JADGBA010000014.1:0-450 GCA_015231685.1 Candidatus Omnitrophota bacterium
ATATTTTTTTGTTCCAAAACTTGACAAATGTCAAGACAGATGAATAGGAGGTGATATGACGTATCTGACACCCAGGGAAGTGAGTTTGAAGATCGGGCTCAAGTATTCGACGGTGTTGGAATGGGCCAAGGTGGGGATTCTTCCGGCCCGGATCATTCAGCATCGGCGGAAGAGTAAATACTTCTTTGTTGAGAAAGAAGTCGAAGCGGTTATAGAAAGGCACCGGGTAGTCCGCATAAAATGAAGAAGGGATACGTCTTCCAGCGGGGTTTGCGGTGGTTTGTTGCGCTGCCGGATCCGCAGTATGCGTCCGGGTATCGCATCAAGTCACCATCTTACGGCACAGAGGCCCAAGCCAGGCGGGCCTTGAAGGATCGGGCTCATGATGTGGAGGCGAGCCAGTTGGGGCGTCTCAAGGAAGGTAATACCTATTATTCGGACTTTGTGAGG
>JADGBA010000014.1:528-16744 GCA_015231685.1 Candidatus Omnitrophota bacterium
GGGGGAGAGATATCCGCGGATTCAAAGGCTTCGGGAATTCCATGTGAAGTTATTCGAGGAATACAAGATTTGGCTTAAAGAGACCAATCATAAAGACAATACGGTGAATAACCACGTCAAGGTCTTAAAGACGATCTTCAATCAGGCGGTGAAGTGGGAGATTCTAGAGAAGAATCCCGTCCGGCATGTGGGGAATATCGGAGTGGAGGATGAGAAGCCGATTGTGTGTCTGGATACGCCGGAGAAGTTCGAACTCTTCTTCTCACGATGCAAGGTAATGAAGCCGGAATACTTCAACCAATACTACTGCGCAGCGAAGTTGGGGCTCCGATGGAAGGAAGTGGTGTTCCTCGAATGGGATGATATCGACTTCGAGAATCGGGTGATTCTGATTCGTAAGAAGAAGAACTTCACGCCGAAGGGGAGGACGCGGAAGGACCGTAAGCCCAAGACCCGTGTTATTGCGATGCCGGCGGATGTGGTGGAGATTCTAAGGGGGCTTGAGCGGAAGCAGGCACGAGTGTTCCTAAAAGACGATAAACCCATGGATCCGAAGGATAAGACATTTAGGAATTGGATTATTGCGATTGTCCGTGGAACGCAGCTTGAAGGCATGTCTCGGATGCACGAATTGCGGCATACGACGGGGCATATCTTGGGATTAACGCATAGTCTGCATGAGATTAAAGAATTCCTGGGCCATACAGACATTAGAACAACAGAACGCTACGTCAGGGTGGGGGACGAAGCGAAAAGAAGCATGGCTAGAGCGCTTGAGAGGTTCGGCAATGTCTGTTGAGCGACGGATTCGGACTTGCCGCTGGACATCCTACGCAGATGTCCAGCGGCAATGGTTGTTGGAATTACGATACAATCCACTATACGGAAAAAATAATGCTAATCATAATGCTAATTATTGGAATGAGTTGCGTCATTGGAGGGGGATATTCCCTTCGTCCCCGCATTTTTTCAAGGCTGCCGCTAGTTGAGGCAGTTTTTTTTGATTTATATGTATAACAATGTTATACTTATGAACGGAGGTGGTTCATGACGAAACTCAAGGCATTCCGGCTCGATTCTAAATTGGTGATGAAGTTGAGCGCGCTTTCAAAAAAAACCAAAAGAAGTGAAAAACATTTCGTTGAAGAAGCGCTGATTCATTATTTCAATGATTATGAAGATGCCATGATCGCAAGGGAGCGTTTTGAAGACCCTCATACCGAACTTCTTTCTTCGCGTGAATTGAAAAGGCGATTGAGTGTATAAAGTCGTTTATGCGAGCCAGGTTGAGCACGATCTTTGTAAGCTCAGCACAAGTACGACCCGAAAGATCCTCGATAGGATCGAGAAATATCTTTGCAATGACCCGACGGTGTTAGGAAAAGCTTTAAAAGGGGAATATCAGGGGTATTGGCGCTATCGTTGGGGCAATTATCGTGTTATCTACAAACTATCGCAAAAAGAGTTGTTGGTTATTATCTTGCGAATTGCGCACAGAAAGAATGTATATTGAACGCCCATTATTTTTTGGCAACGCCGGGGCTGCAGGAAAAGGCTTTTTCCATCTTTTTTAAGATTGCTTTTTCTTCCGGGGAAATCTGAAGCATCACGCCCATGACCCCTCCGGTGGCTTGTGCGACTTTTTTGGCTTTATCGAGAATTTCTGTCTCAAAAGTCTTGCACTCCGAAGCGCTCATGTTTTCACAGATGCCGGCGATATAATGTGTCCACGCTTCCAATAATTTAGCGGTAGGGCGGTGCTTGAGCCAATTCTCCAAAAGATCGTAATCCGTCGAGCCTTTCTTGATGCCGTTCTCGGCTGCGATTTCGAGAACGATTCTGCGCTCTTTTTCGTCGGCCTTTCCGTCCGCCCAAGCCACCTCAACCAGCGGGACAACCGCAATCGAAGCCAACAAAGCAGGCGAAACCTCCAATTCCATCAACTTGTTTAATATGCGGGAATTGTGGATTCCGGACACTTCCTGCAGGGTTTTGAGGGTCTGCTTCATTTTGTGCAGCTTTCTTTGCTGCTCGAGCAGCTCCTCATCACGTTTTCTGAAAAAGGCGTCCTCAAGACTGCGTCCGCGCATGGAAATAATTTTGTTCATTGCCCGTCTCCCGTCCGTTTTGCCTCAAGAACTGCCTGAATGCCGGCGTGGACTTGTGAGTCTGGTGGCAAGTCCGTTGTGATTCACGCCAATTGATCAACGATCCCCATCGTGAAAGTCATCAAAAAAAGGTACGAATGTTTCTATGATACCCAAGACGATGATGTAATGCATACCCCCGCACCTTGGATTTTGCATCCTTGATCATGCGATTGGCTTGCCTCCGAGCTTCTCCCATGATGGTTTCGGCCTTGGCCTCGGTCACGCCCCGGGCCTTGATCTTGCCGGTGAGGCCTTGAGCATTAAGGGCATTATAACCGTTTTTACAGTCATGATCACCGCTTTTGCACGCTCTTTAGAGCGTGATAAAATGGTTATGGTTTTTTGCTTTACCTGGGGTAAATCCACGGCATTTTACGGCAGGCGTGAGGCGGACGATTTATAAATACCCCTGGGTTTTTTTTGGGTTAATTGTAAACCGGAGAACAAACAAAGTTGACATTACATATGCGCGGAGAACGTGGGGGCGGCGAATATGGGGGCAAGTGTGGGGACAGTCCCCTGCGGGGACAGTCCCCGCGTCGGTTGTTGTGGGTGATATTTGTTTTGATGATGGTTTTGATGGCTCGCCCGGGTTGGGGGGAGGACGATCCGGCAGGGTCGTGGGAAGGGATTCGTCTCGAGCGGATGAGTCCGGGTGTTGGGGGTGCTGTTGGGGATACCGTTGGGGATACCGTTGGGGACAGTCCCCTTCGGGGACAGTCCCCGATAGCTTGGGGACAGTCCCCGACAGCTTGGGGACAAGCCCCTTCGGGGACGGTTCCCGATAGCTTGGGGGTGGCCTCTGATCTCTTCGATCTTTTGTCTTTGGATAGCGCGGTGTTTGTGGCCGAGCGGGGAGCGGGGGGTGTACAGGCGGATGTGGGAATCCGGGGGGCGACGCCTGAGGAGACGGTGGTTTCCATTAACGGGGCTTCGGTCAACGATCCGCAGACGGCGCATCACAATCTGGATATTCCGATTCCGATGAGCGCGCTTGAGTCCATTCAGATCACGAAGGCGGCCTCGCCCTATTTCTTTGGGCAGGGGGCGATGGGCGGAAACTTGAACCTTGTGACACGCCGGCCGGAAGAAAACATTTGCCAGGGAAAAGCGGCGTACGGAAGTGAAGACACGCGGGAGACGGGGTTTTATGTTTCGCGCGCGGACAATGAAGCGGGCGTCAACGCCGCTTTCGAAGAAAGAAGCTCGGACGGCTGGCGCCACAATACGGATGCGCGTACGATGGCCGCGTCTTCGTCGGTTCTCTGGGAGCCAACTTCCAACATTTCCACCTACGCTCTCGCGGCTTATGGAGAAAAGGAATTCGGCGCCAACGGCTTCTATGGTGCGTACGATTCCAAGGAGTGGACGGACACCACTTACCTGTCATGGAATACGGAGCTTCGCTTTGAGGATTGGACGTTGAAGCCGCAGCTTTATTCCCGGCGGCATCATGACAAGTACATTCTCGATGTCTGGAGACCGGATTATTACCGCAACGATCATCAGACCGATATCCGGGGACTCATTGTGGAAGGCGAAAAGCTCTGGAAGGGCCTTGGGATTCTGACGGCCGGTGTGAATGCCGTCGAAGAAAAGCTTATTTCCAATCGTCTGGGACGCAGGGGCCGGGATCGTTTCTCGTCGTTTGTGTCCTGGCGCGCTTATGAAGATTCGGCGCGGGGGTATGACGTGTTTGTCCGGTTGGATGATTTTTCGCCCTACGGGACCAAGGTGCTGCCGGGTGGCGGGTTGTATATGCGCCCGATGCCAAAGCTCAAGCTGCGTTCAACCGTTTCTGCGGCGGCGAGGGCTCCGACTTTTACGGAACTCTATTACGTCAGTCCGGCGAATGTCGGGAATCCGGATCTGGCGGCCGAAAACGCCCTGAACGTTGACGCGGGAATGGAATGGGGGGACGCGGAGAGGGATGCGGTGACGGGAGGGGTGGAATTTTTTGAACGGTGGTCGGATGATCTGATCGATTGGGTCAAGGACCGTTCGTCCCAAAGCGCTTATGTGGCGCGCAATGTCACGCGTACGGTGAGCCGCGGTCTGGAAGTCTCCGCGGAGGTGCAGCCGGCGCGATGGTGGCGCCTCTCCGGTAATTATACTTTGATCCGTTCTGATATCCAAAAGGACCCGGCGGTCATTTCCAAATACGCGCTGAATCACCCGGAGCATCGGGCGGTGCTGCGGGCGGCGCTTTTTTTGGCGGCGGGCGAACAGGACGTGACGCTGAGTTATCAGGACAAAAGCGGCATGTACAGCGAGGTGCTGGTGGATGCGACGCTGCGATACCGGCTGAGGCCGGATTGCCTGCTTTTTTTGAAAATGAAAAATCTCGGGAATACCTCGCACGAGGATTTTTTGGACAGCCCTCTGCCGGGGAGAGAATTTCTGGCCGGGCTGACTTTTGATCTCTAGTCATCCCAGAATATCGGTACTATGGCAAGCCGCGTCGATGGTCTGATTGTCGGCGGCGGGCCGGCGGGTAACCGGCGCGCTTTAAGATTGCCAAACAAGCATAGGTAAGTAATAATATACTCGTGATAGCAAAATATAGTATTTTCAGTCTCGTTGTAATCTTGGGAGTTGCCGTGCTTGTGGCGTCGGCTCAGGAAACAGCTTTTGGCAATGAGCGTTACACCGACCGTGGTGATAACACGATCGCGGATAGCATGACGGGACTCTTGTGGATCAAGGATGCCGCGGCTGTGCCCGAGCTTGCCGGAGGGCAGATGTTGTGGAAAGAGGCCGCGGACGCTTGCGATGATCTTGTCTTCGCGGATATCGGGCCGCAACAGTGGAAGTTGCCGCTCATCAACAGCAAGTTCAAGAATCCCCAGATTGATGCCGGTTTTTTTGTCTGTGAAAGCAATCCCTACTGGTCGGCCACGCCGTATACTCCCGGTATTCGCGCGTGGACGGTCAACTTCAAAAACGGGATGCTCGGTTCCTACGACAAAGATACGCCGGACAAGCCCGCCAAGCATTACGTTCGTTGTGTGACCCGTATATAGGGGGTGGGGTGTTCGGGTTTTGAGTTCCGGTTGTAGGTTCGGCTTTTGATATGGGATAGTGCCTTTTGCTTTTCGATATGGGGACAGTCCCTCGAGTGCAGTACGAGCCCTGGGGGACTGTCCCCGATTCCTGGCCCTGATTGCTGGCCCCGATTGCTGTCCCCGATTCTTGGCCCTGATTGCTGTCCCTGATTCCTGGCCCCGAACGAACCTATTGGGGGCTGGACCTGCCTGCGGTTGAAGTAATACAATACCCGTTCTGAAAGGGTCACTACCTATATGAATATTACTATTATTGGGGCGGGGCTTGCGGGCCTCTCTACGGGGTTGCATCTTCAAAGCCAGGGGTACCGGGTCCAGATACTCGAAAAGAATTCGCGCATTGGCGGGCGGGCCAACCGTATTGAAGAGGGTGGTTTCAAGTTTGATACCGGCCCGACACTGATCTTTATGCCGTCGCTTCTGGAAGAGACGTTTCGTACCGTGGGGCGGAATCTTTCCGACTACCTGCGCTTGAAGCGTATCGAGCCGGCCTATCAAATCATTTATTCCGACGGTAAGCGATTCGAGATGACCTCTGATCTTGATCGGCTGAAGACACAGATCGCGGATTTTGAGCCGGGCCGGGAGAAGATGTTCGGCCGGTACTTCAAGGACGTCGAGGACAAGCTTGTTTATTCAGAAGCGGCGTTTATTCGCAGGAATTTTAATTCCCTTCTGGAGATGGTGAATCCCACCACCGCGCGCAGTTTTTTGAAGATTAAACCCTGGGGGTCGGCATACGACCATGTGAACCGGTACTTTCGGAACCCCTATCTGGCTGCGGCATTTTCCTTCCAGTCCCTTTATCTGGGGCAGTCACCCTTCAAAACCCCGTCGCTTTATAACATGCTCGCGTATCTGGAGTTCGCGTACGGGGCGTGGTATCCGATGGGAGGGATGTACGAGCTCCCGAAGGCGCTGGCGAAGGTGTTTGAGGAGTCGGGTGGTGTGATCCGGACCGGAACCGAAGTGGAAAAGATTCATATCGAAAATGGACGTGCCCGGGGTGTGGTACTGAAGGGCGGTGAGCTGGATTTGGCGGATTTGGTGGTTTCCAACTGTGATTTGCCGACGTCGTATCGGCTTCTGGTGGACGCGGAGTCCCGGCCGTCATTTCCGGATTCCAAAATCAACAATTGGCACTACAGCTCAAGTTCGTGTCTTTATTATTTGGGGTTAAAGAGAAGGATCCGCGGCTTGAGCCATCACAACGTGCTTTTGGACAAGAATCTCAAAATCCCTTGCGATGAGATCTTCGGCCGGGGAGAGCTTCCTTCGGAACCCCAGCTTTATGTTTGTTGCCCCACCAAGACCGACCCCAGCCTCGCCCCTGAGGGCAAAGAAATTATCTACGCGCTGGCGATCACGCCGAATCTCAAATCGAAGATTGATTGGGAGGCGCGGCTTCCCAAGTTCCGGCTTCAGGTCATTGAGCGCCTCAAAAAGGCCGGCGCGGATCTGGAAGAATCGGATATCGAGGTGGAGAAGTTTTTTGGGCCCCGTCAATTTGAATCCCATTATGGGATGCAATACGGGACGGCCTTTGGTCTGGCGCCGGACTTCTTCCAGTCGGCGGCGTTCCGGCCGGGCATCCGTTCGCGCGACGTGCGCGGACTCTATCATGTGGGTTCGAGCACTCATCCCGGGGGAGGCGTGCCGATGACGGTTCTTTGCGGAAGAATCGCCTCCGATCAGATCCGTAAAGACGTGGGTGCGCCCACCGCCGCCGGGGTCGCGGGATGAAAACTGTCGCGGACGCGCAAATTCAGGAAAAACCCCTGACGCCCGAAGCGTATTTGAGTCTTTTCCGGCAGAAGCTGCCGGGGCTGCGCGCGGCCCAGTGCCGTTGGAAGCATACGCCGATGAGTGAGCGGATCGCCATTCTGCGCCGGCTCCGGAAGATTCTCTCCGCCGAATCGGACCGGTTCGCGCGGGCGATCGCGCACGAGAATGGCAAGACACCGCTTGAGGCACTGACTCAGGAGATCATTCCGACGCTGGACGCGGTGGAGTTCCTCGAAAAGGAGGCCGCGCAAATTCTTGCCACGCGGCCCCTCCGCCTGAAGACGCGTCAGTTTTATTTCAAGGGCAAAGACAACGCCATTTTCTATGAACCTTATGGCGTGATCGGGATTCTCGGGACATGGAATTATCCGTTCTTCCTTTGCATGACGCAGGTGCTCTTCGCGCTCATCGCCGGCAATGCGGTGGTGCTCAAAGGTTCTGAATTTTCGTTCCGGGTGACGGATCTCCTCGCTGAGCTTCTGACCGCGGCGGGGTTTGATCCGGAGCTCTTCCACTGCTTTTCGGCGGGTTCCGGAGCCGGGGAGGCGCTGGTGCGCCTCGAATGCGACAAATATATCCTTACCGGGGCCCGGAAGACCGGCAAGGCCGTCATGAAGATGCTGGCCGAAACCATGACCCCGGCGGTGATGGAGCTCTCCGGATGCGATCCCTATGTGGTCCTGTCTGATGCGGACTGGCCTATGGCCGTGAAGGTTCTGATCTGGGCGGCGTATCAATATTCCGGGCAGACCTGCGTCGCTCCGCGGCGGGTCCTTCTTCTGCGGAAGGACCGCGAGAGGTTTTTGGGTGCTTTCCGTAAAGCCGCGGCGGCGGCCCAGGAGTATCTTTCGGAACAGGGGATCCTGCGTTCCGAGGTGCAGGCGGAGTCCCAGTGCCGGACGATCGCCGCGCTCAAAGAGCAGGGTGCGCGTCTGGAATTCGGTGACGAGAGTTCCTGCGGGAACACGGCCTACTTCGGTCCGCGGGTGTATTCGGGGGTGGACGACCGGATGCTGGGCGACGCGGACTTCATGGCGCCGGTGATTTTTATGGTGGAATACGAGGATGAGGAGGCATTGTTCGCCGCCGTCACCAGCAGTCCTTATGCGTTGGGCGCCAGCGTCTGGACCCGGGACCGGGCGAAGGCGAGGCGGTTTGCGCGCGAGATCCGGGCGGGACAGCTCTGGGTGAATGACGCGGTGTTCTCGGTGGCGCTGGGTGAGGTTGCCTTCGGAGGGTTCAAAGAAAGCGGGTTCGGAAAAACGCGCGGCCGCGAAGGTCTTCTTGAAATGGTGGAACAAAAATTTGTCAGCTTCGATTGGCGCTCACGCCGTTCCACACGGCATCTGCCGCCCTATCTGCCGATGAGTTACGCGGTGATGACACAGATTCAGCGAATGATGTATCTGCCTTCGTGGAAGGCGAAGTTCAGAGCCTTTTGGGATTTATGCGCCGTCTTCATGCCCAAGCGTTAGAAAGCTTTCTTCCGGGGGCCCCGCCCCGGTGATTCCCCACCAAAAAAACGCATGGGTCACCCGCTGGTTCTCCGGCCTCGCCGAGAGCAAGCTCCGGAAGAACTTCCGCCGGTGTTCGCTCACCCAAACCTCCGTGATACCGGACTTTGAGCCGGGCGTGCCGATTCTGGGGCTGGTGAACCATACCTCGTGGTGGGACGCGCTTATGGGAATGTACATGGCGCGCCGCGTGTTCCGGAAGGATTTTTATGGTGTGTTTGCCGCGGAAGAACTCAGGCGTTACGGGATTTTTCGTCTCGTCGGCTGTTACGGACTGGACCGCTCGGACCCGAGGGATTTTAAGCCGTTTCTCAAGTACACGCGGGAGATTCTGTCCGGAAAATCCGCGATTCTCTGGATTTTTCCTCAGGGTGAGCTTATGTCTCACGATGATTCGCCGATGAAGTTCAAGACGGGATTTGCGCACATCGCGCGGCAGTTTCCCCGTGTGCATCTTTTGAAGATCAACCTTTTTTATGATTTTTGGGTGGATTCCAAGCCCGAGATCGTCATCGATGTGCTGCCGCTCGAAACCGTTGTGCCGCGCAAGGAGCCCGGTTTTGTGGATGAGCTGACCGATGGTACCGCGCGCGAGATGTCGGAGCGGCTCGAGGCGGTACGCCGCATTGTACGGGAACGTGACAGCGCGGCCTTGAAAGAGCTGTTCCGGCGGGAGCACGGGGCCAATTTTTTTTATGACTTCTATCGCGGGCTCAAGGCCCTGGTACGGGGGGAGCGTTTCCGGCGCGCTCATACCGATGACTGAGGCAATGGAGCGGAGGTGAGGGCGGTTTGAGCGGACTGACTCTTTTTATTATCCTGGCGGTAATCACTCTGATCTTTGAGTGGAATATGAGCGTGTATCGCCCGTTCGGAGGCAATCCGGGCGGGAAGGACCCCTCAGTCTCCATTCTGGTGCCCTGCCGGAATGAGGCGGAAGGGATCGCAAGGAATCTCAAGACACTTCTCGCGCAGGACTATTCCGACTATGAAGTCCTTGTGCTGGATGATAATTCCGATGACGGGACGCTTCAAATTCTGGAATCACTCGCCGCGGAATCATCGAACCTCAAGGTTCTCCGCGGAAAGCCTCTGCCCTCCGGCTGGCAGGGGAAGAACTTCGCCTGTCATGAGCTCTCCGAGGCGGCACGGGGGGAGTGGCTGCTTTTTTTGGATGCGGATACCCGGCACGAGCCCGGGATGCTCCGGATGGCGATGAATACGGCCCGATCCCGCAGGGCGGATCTGCTGTCGACCTTTCCGCGGCAGAGGTTCGGTTCTCTCGGGGATGAACTTCTTGTGCCGATGATGTTTTTTGTACTTTTGTGTTTTTTGCCGATGTACTTTGTCGAAAAGCGCACCTGGAAATGGGCGGGGAATTTTTCGGCGGCCTGCGGACAGTTGTTGCTGATCAGCCGAAGGGCCTATGCGGCAGCCGGAGGACACCGATATGTCGGAAACCGGATCTCCGAGGCTCCGGTTCTGGCCGAACGCGCCAAGAACGCCGGATTCAGGATCACCCTGAGGGACGGCTCGCGCTGGGTCAGCTGTCAGATGTACCGGGGGTTCCGGGGGGTGTGGGAGGGCTTCAGCCGTTCGCTTTTCGCGACCATGGGCGGTTCGGTGCTGACGGCGGTGTTCTTCACGGTTTTCATGACTTATCTTTTTTTGTGGCCCTATGTTATACTCGGCCGCGAAGCCGCTTTCGGCGGTTTCGGATCCACGGAATTTGCCGCAGCCTTGGCGGCGGTCTTGTTGCCGGTCTGGATCCGTATCCGCATTCATCGGAGAATCGGGATGCCGCTCAAACTCACCGGATTTCACGCGCTTGCCGTGGTGGGGTATTTGGCGATCATGTTTAATTCACTGATTCATTATCGTTTCAAAAAATCGACGGTATGGAAAAATCGCCGCTATGACAACCCCGAAACCTGAGGTTCCCCGGGAGACGCCGGCGGCGTCCGCGGCGCAGCCTTGTGTGCGTGTGGCGGGAGCCGGCCCTGCCGGCCTGGCCGCGGCGATACGGTTGAGGCTTCTCGGGCGTGACGTGGAAGTGCATGAGTCCTCGGACCGCGTGGGTTCGCGCTGGTGCGGGGGGTTTCAGGTGCTCGAGAATTTTTCGGAAGAAGAAGACATTCTGGAATTCTTGAAACGCTCGGGTGTTCCGGTCGGTTTTCGGAACAGGCCGGTTCACCGGGTGCGGTTGTGGGACCCGAAGGGGATTCCGACGGACTTTGAGAGTCCGGTCTCGCTTGGGTACTGCGTGACACGGGGTTCTGAACCCGGAGATTTGGATCACTCCCTTTGGGAGGCCGCCAAAGCCCTGGGGGTCAACGTGCGATTCGGCTCTCATTTACCTGCTTCTGAGGCCGATATCTATGCCGGCGGACCGCGGCGCGTGGACGGGATCGGACGCGAAATTATTTTTGATGCGCCTCTGGAAGACCGCATGTCCGTGCTTTTGGACCCCCGGCTCTCGCCCGGGGGATATGCGTATTTTTTTGTATTCGACGGGAGGGCGACTCTGGGAATGGCGATTGTCAGGGATTTTAAGAATACGAACCGTCACTTTGAGGAGGTTCAGCGCCGTTTTGCGGATTTGGAAAAGGTGGAGATCCCGCGGGCACAGGCCACCAATCATCATGTGAATTTCTTTGTTCAACACGGCGCGGATTCGGGGCCGTTCTTCGCGGGGGAGGCCGGGGGATTTCAGGATTATCTTTTTGGATTCGGGATGAGATTTGCCCTCGAAAGCGGCATTCTAGCCGCGCAGAGCGTTGCCTCCGGCGGGTCATACGCAAACCGGCGCGACCGGATGCTTCTTCCCAAGCAGCGGATTTGTCTGTTTAATCGTTTTGCCTACGAAAAGGCAGAGAACTGGATTCCGGGTTATTTTGTGAGAGAAGCGGTGCGTTCGGGCGATCTCCGGAAGTACCTTCGAAGCTGGTACGAGCCCCGGGGAATCAAAATCATGGCCGCGCGGATGATGGAGCGGTTTTGGCGGCGCGGGAATTTCCGAAAAAATGTAAGGAGTCTCTGTGAATCCCCCCACACCTCAAATTGAGCAGGCCTACGCCGAGTGTGAAGCGATTGTCAAAAAGCGCGAGTCGAACTTTTCGCTGGGATTTTCGGTTCTCCCGGTCGGAAGGCGCCGGGCGATTCACGTGGTGTATGCCTTTTGTCGTTTTGTGGATGACATCTCCGATGAGGTCAAGGCCGCCGGGGTGGAGGCGATGCTCGCCGAATGGGTCGGGGAGCTGGACCGGATTTACGGTGCCGGGGACCCTGTCCATCCGATCGGGATCGCTCTGAGGGATGTGCTGCGAAGCTACCCGATTCCGCGAGAGGGGATCCAGGAGCTGATCGACGGGTGCGTGCAGGATCAGAGCGTCAAGCGGTGCGCGGACTTTGCGGCGCTGACGGAATATTGTGAACTCGTCGCCACATCGATCGCCAAGGTTTCGCTGCCGGTTTACGGATGGAACAAGGACGCCGGGGTGTTCGGTTATGCGAGGGACTTGAGCTTCGCGTTCCAGCTCACCAATGTCCTCCGTGACATTGCCGAGGACCTTGAGCGGGGGCGGGTGTACGTGCCTGAGGAGGACTGGAAGCGCTTCGGGCTTACGCCCGAGGAGGCGGTCCGGGGCGGCCAACCGGACGCCTTCGGGGAGCTTGTCCGGTTCGAGGCGGCGCGGTGCGAGGATTATTTTGAACGGGGCCGCCGGGTGATTGAGTGTCTGGATCCGGAGAGTCGCCCGTGTGTGCGGGCCATGTGGGGCGCTTATCACACGATTCTGGAGAAGATTGTCGCGGATCCTTCGCGGAGCCTGCGGGAACGCGCGGGGCTCACCGCGGAAGACAAATCCCGGATTCTCGGAGAGAGCGTGCATGAGTGAGACTTCCGGCCGGATGATCGGCCGATTGGCGGATTTTGGGACCATCGAGGCGCATCAGCACGCGGCGTATTCGTCCGCGTTTGTGCGCCGGATGATCGAGGCCGGAGGCGAGTATGTTTCACCCCGTTCCGGGGTGCGCTACCGGATTCCCAGCGACTTCGGCTTCTGTTACGGGGTCGAAAAGTCCATCGACATGGCGTTTGAGACGCTGAACCGGTTTCCGAAGAGAAGAATCTTCCTGACGCATGAGGTGATTCACAATCCCCGCGTGACGCGGGACCTCAAAAAGCAGAATGTCTCGGTGCTCGTCCGGGATGAACGCGGCCGCCTGGATTTGTCCGCCGTCGAATCCGAGGACGTGGTCGTGATCGCCGCGTTTGGGGCGCGCCGGGAGGATGTTGAGGCCCTTAAACAACGGGGCTGCCTTCTTGTGGATACGACTTGCGGCGCGATTGTCCGGGTGTGGAAACGCGTTGAGGCTTATGCGAAGAAGGGCTTCACCTCTGTGATCCACGGAGTCTTTAGGCATGAAGAAGTTCAGGCGACGGCAAGTCAGACCGCCAGTTTTGGCGGGCATTATCTGGTTATCCGTGATCTTGAGGAAGCGTCCATGATCGGGCGTTTTTTGGAAGGGGAAATGAACGCGGAGGATTTTGTGAGAAGGTATGACGGAAAAGCGTCGGAGGGGTTTGATCCCCGGCGCGATCTTGACCGGGTGGGGATTGCGAGCCAGACTACCATGTTCAAATCGGAGACGCTCAAAATCCAGGACGCTCTGGCCGAGACTTACCGGAAGATTTATGGCGCCGAAGCCTTTGGTGAACACTTCATGATATATGATACGATTTGTTCGGCAACCCAGGAACGGCAGGACGCGCTGGCGAAGCTTCTCGAGGAACCGCACGATCTTTTTCTGGTGATCGGTGGATTTGCCTCCTCCAACACGACGCATTTGTCGGAGATTGCGTCTGCACGGGTGCCGACCTATCACATTGAAGGCGCTGAGGATATTCTTTCGGCCGGGTGCGTGCGTCATATGGACCCGGGCGACCGGAAGGTGCATGAGACGCGGGGGTGGCTTGCGCCCGGCGTCAAGTCGGTAGGGCTCACTACGGGCGCTTCGACGCCGGATGTGTGCATCGAGGAAGTTATCGTACGGCTGGAACATTATCTGGAGGGGAGATGAAAACGAAGGCGCTGGAACGCATTGAAGCCAAGCTTGAAGGCATGGAGGCCGGAACGATCCGGTATGAGGTCCTGGATGCCTGCCGAAAGTTCAAGGTCACCTGGATTGAATTCGGACAGGCGCTCGCGTCGGTGTACCGGGACAAATACTGGCGGGATTGGGGATTTTCGACCTTTGAGAATTATTGCGCATCGGAGCTGGGTCTGAAGCAGACCACGGCACTTAAACTCGTTCGGTCGTATTCGTTTCTGGAAACCGATGAGCCCGAAGCCTTGAAGCGGGTCATCGCCCCCGAGGGAGACCAAAAAGGGCTCAAGGTTCCGGAACTCGAATCAGTGAATTTGCTGAGGCTTCTCAAGAAGAAGAAGGATGTGGATGAGGAAGGCTATCGCGGGATTCGCCGTGAGGTGCTTGAGGAGGCCAAAGAGCCGCAGGAGGTCCGAAGAGAGATCCGGCTCCTGTCTGACGGCGGTCCGCCCAAGGATCCGGCCGTTGAGCGGGCCGGGAGGCGGCTTCATTTTTTGAAGGGGCTCGCGAAAGCTCTGGAGAACGCCAAGCTGGAGGCTATGGCGGCGCGGTTTCTGCCGCCCAAGTTGATTGATGAATTGGATACGTTGGGACAAGCGGTGGAAAAGGAACTCGAGCGCTCGAGGGGGATTGATGGATAGCAAGCTGATTCTGATCGTTGAGGACGATGAAGACATACAGGAGATTTACAAGGAGATGTTGCTGCATACGTTTGAGGTCCAGGTTGAGCAGCGGTTCAACGGCCGGGAGGGGTTGGAGGCGGTGAAAGTCAGAAAGCCGGACCTCGTGATTTTGGATCTTCTGATGCCGGTGATGAACGGCGAGGAATTTTTGAAGGAATTCCGGTTCAAGCTCGGCATCCGGGATGTCCCGGTGGTGATTTGTTCGGTGAATCAGGTGCTGGCGCACCGGCTCCAGGGGGATGGGCTGGCGGAGGCGGTTTTGCCGAAGCTGTTTATGGAGAAGGACCTTGTGGAGACGGTGAAACGATTTCTGGGGATTTCCCCCAAGGCGGCGTGACCCGGATGAGCCCCAGAGGCGCGGTGTTCCGAAACGGGATGAAGGCCGCAGCAAAAACGATTCTGGCCGCGGAACGGATTCTGATCGTCTGCCACCGAAGGCCGGACGGGGACGCGATCGGATCTCTTTTGGCCTTGGGGCTGGGTCTTTTGAGTCTTGATAAACAGGTCGTGATGGTGAGTCCTGACGGCGTGCCTCCGCGGTACCAGTTTCTTCCGGGCTCCGAACTCATTCTAAAAAAACTTGCCGGGAAGGTGGATGCCGCGGTCGCGGTGGATTGCGGTTCCGCCGAACAGCTCGGTGCCGCCGCGCGACTCTTCAAGGCCGCTCCGGTGAGTGTGCAAATCGATCACCACGACTTCGCGGACCGTTTCGGGATGCATCTCGTAGCCGACGCCGCGGCCGCGGCGGTCGGAGAGATTGTGTACGAGCTTCTCTTGACGATGAAGGCCCAGATCACGCCGGTGATCGCGACCTGCCTTCTGACGGCGATTATTGTGGATACGGGGTCCTTTCGATTTTCCAATGTACGGAGCCGTACCTTCCGGATTTGCGCGGATCTTCTGGATTGCGGAGCGGACCTGAAGTACCTCGTGGATGAAGCCTACTGGAAGAAGACGGAATCCACCATGCGGCTTGAGGCGCTGTGCGTCAATCAGATGCGCTTTGAGCGTAACGGCAAAGTGGTGTGGTCCTATATCCGGCAGAGGGATTTCGCGCGTTTGAACGGCCAGGTCGCCGACGTGGACGGCGTGGCGGATGATCTGAGGTCTCTCGAAGGCGTCAAGATTGCGGCCCTCTTCCGCGAAGACCCGTGCGGCCGCTGCCGGGTGAGTCTGCGCTCCGCGACCGGCATCAACGTGGCCGAGGTGGCGCGGCATTTTGGAGGCGGCGGACACTTCAATTCAGCGGCGTTCTGGATTTCCAACACGAAGTCGGAACGCAGCCGTGTGATCCGGGTTATCTCGAGCGTCGTTCCTTAGAGCTCCCTGGCCCGGACAGCCTGTCTGCGGGCCGTGCCGCAAACGTTCACGCTTCTTCCGCAGAGTCATTCGCTTCCCCCGTTCACGAAAAAAGTGCGTCACGGCCCGCAGACAGGCTGTCCGGGCCCGCTCGAGCTTTGAGGGGATGGTGTCGAGAGGCGGTCACACGGTTTCGTTCCTCAGGAAGAACAGGCCCCGTCGTTGGCCGTGCCGCAAACGTTCAGGCTTCCTCCGCAGAGTCATTCGCTTCCCTCGTCCTAAAAAATGTGCGTCACGGCCCGCAGACAGGCCGTCCGGGCCCGCTCGAGCTTTGAGGGGATGGTGTCGATATGCGGATCATGCGGTTGAGTTCCTTTGGGAGAGGGGGAACTGAGACCTGCGGGGGACAGTCCCTCAAGTTATTCTCGATATGGGGACAGTCCCCCGCAGGAGGTCCCCGCCAGTCGAGCCCCCCGCAAGTCGAGTCCCCCGGCAGCCTCCCCCCGCAGTCGCGGGGACTGTCCCCATATCGAAAACAGGCCCAGGGACTGTCCCCGCAAAAGTCCCCCCAGGTCCGTTCCTTAGCCAGTGAAAGTTATGAGAATTCCGGC
>JADGBA010000146.1 GCA_015231685.1 Candidatus Omnitrophota bacterium
TGCCACCAAATGGCATGGCACCACTCTAAGACGACTTCATGCCATTTGGAACAATATGAGCCATTCGGAGAGCCGAGCCTCGCCGGAAGGGCGCACGGCGCGGGGAGAGTGTTCGACTGCCTACTTCTTACTCAGGATTTCCTTGAGTTCACCCATAAATTCAGAGATGTCCTTGAACTGGCGGTAGACGGAGGCGAAACGGACGTAGGCGACTTCGTCCAGACCGTGGAGCTTCTTCATGACGATCTCGCCGATCGCCTGGACGCCGACTTCCTTCTCGTAATTCTTGTGCAGGGTCCGCTCGACCTCATCGACGAGTTCTGAGACGGACTGGGAACTGATCGGACGTTTCTCGCAGGCCTTGGAAAGACCCGCCACGATCTTGTTGCGGTCAAAGGTCTCGCGTCGCCCGTCGCGCTTGACCACCATGAGAGCGGTCTCCTCAATCGACTCGTAGGTCGTGAAACGCCGCCGGCACTTGAGGCATTCCCGGCGGCGGCGCACAGAACGATTCTCGTTGGCCGATCGTGAATCAATAACACGGTCTTTGAGGTATGAGCAGTACGGGCACTTCATAACTTATGAGTTCATCAACCCCGGATAGAGCGGAAACTTCTCAACCAGCCGCCCCACATCCTCCCTCACCCTTCCCAGCACCGCTTCATCCGCCGGGGCTTCCAGCACATCGGCGATGAGGCGTCCGATTTCTTTCATCTCGGGAACCTTCATCCCGCGCGTCGTGACCGCGGGTGAACCGAGCCGGATGCCGGAAGCGACAAAGGGTGACTTCTTGTCGAACGGAATCGTGTTCTTGTTGACCGTGATGCGGGCGCGGTCGAGCGCGATCGCCGAATCCTTGCCGGTAAGCCCCTTGACCGTCACATCCACCAGCATCAGATGATTGTCGGTGCCGCCGGAGACGATCCGGAATCCGCGGCCCTTGAGCACCTCCGCGAGCGCCTTGGCGCTCTCGATGATCTGAGCCTGATAAGTTTTGAATTCGGGGCTCAAAGCCTCTTTGAGCGCGACGGCCTTCGCTGCGACAATATGCATGAGCGGACCGCCCTGCCCTCCGGGGAAGACCTCGGCATCCACCGCTTTGGCGTGTTCGGCGCGGCAGATGATGAGGCCCGAGCGGGGACCCCGCAGGGTTTTGTGCGTGGTGGTCGTCACGATATCAGCGTGAGGCACAGGACTCGGATGCAGTCCCGCGGCCACAAGCCCGGCAATGTGCGCCATGTCCACCATGACCCTCGCGCCGACCTTGTCAGCAATGGCTCTAAAACGGTCGAAGTGAATGGTCCGGGGATAGGCGGAAGCCCCCGCGACGATGAGTTTGGGACGATGCTCAAGGGCAAGCCGTTCGCATTCGTCGTAATCGATGTTCTCGTCCTTTTCGCTTACGCCGTAGGGAACAATCTTGAAGAGCTTGCCCGAAAAATTCATCGGATGCCCGTGCGTCAGATGCCCCCCGTGGGCCAGATTCATCGCCATGACGGTGTCTCCGGGCTTCACGAGCGCGAAGTAAGCCGCCATGTTGGCCTGGGAACCCGAATGCGACTGCACGTTGGCATGATCGCCCCCGAACACTTCCAGGGCGCGCTTGATCGCCAGCTCTTCGACGACATCAACGAATTCGCAACCGCCGTACCAGCGCTTGCCGGGATAGCCCTCGGCGTATTTGTTGGTGAGGACCGATCCGGCCGCTTCCAGCACCGCGCGGCTCGTAAAGTTCTCGCTGGCGATGAGCTCGATGTTTTCGTGCTGACGGCGGGCCTCTTTACGGATGGCCTCATAAATATCCGGGTCCTGACGCTTGAGATGGTCCACGTTATGGCTTTCCTTTCTTTTGTTCAAATTCGGTAATCCGGTCGACGCGGCGCTGATGACGGCCGCCCTCAAATTCAGTAGTAAGCCACGCGTGGACGATTTCGTCGTCAATGCGTCCGTCGCGTCCGGCCGCCAGCACCAGCACGTTGGCGTCATTATGCTGACGCGAAAGCCGGGCAATCTCCGCGTCTTTGCAAAGGGCCGCGCGAATCCCGGTGACCTTGTTGGCCGCGATGCACATCCCCACGCCGCTCATGCAAAGAAGAATTCCGCGTTCACACTCTGCCTCTCCCACCGCCGCAGCGACCTTGAAGGCAATCTCAGGATAATCACAGGGTTCGGTCGATAACGAACCGCAATCCATGACCTCATGCCCCCAACCGCGAATCTTTTGGGAAAGTTCGCGCTTCTGCTCAAAACCCCGGTGATCAGCCCCGATGGCGACCTTCATGATTTTTCTCCGATCGTTTCAAACAGTCCGTCGAGACAATCCTTAATGATCCCAAAAACCTGCTCATAAAAATCCATTCCTCTCCCCACCGGATCCGGTACACCGACCCGTTTCAGGTAAGCCTCGGGGCCGTTATAAAATTCTGTCAATTTGTGAATTTTATGAGCGCTCTTGGGAAAATACTGCAGAATGATCTCCTGATGCTGCTCGGTCATCACGAGGATGATGTCGTTCTTTTCGATAAGATCGCGGCTGATGGGGCGGCTGACATGCGAACGTGCGTCGGCCCCTTCCGCCCTGAGAAGCTGGACCGTCTCCTCGGATGCCGTCAAAGCGGAAGAACCAGCGGTGCCGGCGGATTCGGCCCGGACCTCAAGGCCCGCGCGTGACGCCTGCAAATTAAAAAGGTACTCACCCATGACGCTCCGGCAGCTATTGCCCGTGCAAACAAACAGCACGTTCTTAATTCGGGTCAGGCGGGCTGCGTCGGAACTCAAATGTCCACCTTCTGCTTCAGAATCTCACGGCGCATCGACTCCTTGAGGCGTTTGAGTCGTGTGGCCAGACGTGCATCCGACAGAGCCAATATCCGTACCGCCAGATAAGCGGCGTTCTTGGCGCCCATTGGCCCGATGGCCACCGTGGCAACCGGAATGCCCGGGGGCATCTGCACCGTCGAAAGAAGCGAATCAAGTCCTTTGAGGCTTTTGGACTCCACGGGAATGCCGATCACCGGCAGGTCCGTGTGGGCCGCGATTACGCCGGCCAGGTGCGCCGCGGCTCCGGCCGCCGCGATAATGATGCGGACGCCCTTGCCGGCCGCCTGAGCAGCCAGACGCGTGACTTCCTGCGGAGTCCGGTGGGCCGAAAGCACCCGGGCTTGATACGAAATGCCGCAATCGGAAAGCACCACTCCGCAAGGACGGACTTGTTCCTCATCCGATTTGGAGCCGATGACAATAAGGATCTGGGG
>JADGBA010000015.1:0-4331 GCA_015231685.1 Candidatus Omnitrophota bacterium
CCACAGGTCCTGGAACATGGTTTTTTCGAAGGTGATTGTTTCGAGGGTGTAGCCGCCGAATCCCAGTGTGAGTGCCGCATAATTGTAGCCGTTCTGAAAATAGTACAGATAAAGCCCCAGAAGAAGCGCTCCCGTGAGGAGGCCCCCTGAGAGCGCCGCGATGCTTCGCACAAAGTTGGCGCGGCGGCTTCCGGCGTCACCGAGGAGCGCTCCCGGGACGGCGGCGGCGTAGATTCCGAGGATAAGGGCATAACTGAAGTGGTGGGTGTAGAGGGCGAAGGCCAGAGACCCACCGGCGGCGAACCAGAAGATCAGCCGCCCGCGGCGGCGGGTGGCGGCCAGGGCTGAGAGCCAGAGCGCCAAAAGAAAAAAGAATTCCACGAAGACCGAGGGCTGAAGGGTGCGGTCAAAATTGATCCGGTTGGGCCACAGGGCATAAAGAAGCGCGGCCCACGCCGCCCAGCGCCCCCCGAAGAGCGTGCGCGCAAACATCCAGAGCCAGAGAATGCTCAAGGCGCCCAACGTGCCGGCGAGATAAAACACAGCAGACTGTTCCCTGAAGATCGTATAAATCGGATGTGACATCAGGTACATGAGGGGTCCGCTGGACATGAGTGTGAAAGAGCGGGCTTCGTCCTCCGCGAGATAGATTGCTCCGTGCAGATTCGAGAAGTGAAGGAAGACCCCGGCAACAAAAGCGAAGGCGAGGGCCAGGTGGTGGGGGCGGAAGCGGTTAAAGTTTGTGGAGAAAGCGGTCAAACGGCGCACGGGGAGATTATATCATTTCGGTTGTTGGGAGGGTTTAAGCTCAAGCCGGGATACTCAAGCCGGGACACCAAGCCGGGATACTCAAGCCGGGACAGTCCCCTCATCCTAAGGTCGATATGGGGACAGTCCCGGCTTGGTGGGCCGGCCCCGGCTTGGTGTCCCGGCTTGGGTTATTCGGTTTCGCCGACTAACGGGCGTTCGGAGTTGATCTTAAAAGTGACCAGGAATTTCTTCTCGCGGTTGGGACCGGTTTCGGCTTCGGTGCATTTGCGCCGGAAAGCCGCGAGCTTGGCATCGCCCGTTTCTTCGCTGATTTTGGTGAGCGAGAAGCGCTTGCCGCGGTAACCTTCGCCCTTTTCGTAAAAAAGATATGCGGCATGCGGATTGACGCTGATATTATCGTGTGAGAGCCGGTCGCACATGATGAAAACGAGCTCTCCTTCTTTGACGACATGGGGTCTGGCGTAAAGCGCCGAATTGACCTTGCCTTGTTTGTCGGCAGTCGAAAGCACTCCCGTTCCGTTGGTTTTTTCGAAATAGTCATTCAAACTCATCATCGAATCCTCATCTTTTTAGGTTGTGCTTGTTATCCATTATTATGCTTTTCGGGACTGTAACACCGCAACGCAATTAAAAGGTTCCCGTGATTACGGATGCGGGAGCGAGTCTTCTATTGTAAGATAGAAGCCCTATGAAAAAGCGTGTTCTTTTTTTGGATCGTGACGGAACCATCATTGCCGAGCCATACGGTACCGAGCAGGTGGACCGGTTGGATAAACTGGCCTTTTTGCCCGGGGCGCTCGAGGGGCTGTCCCGAATCGCCCGGGAGACGGATTTTGAACTCGTCATGGTGACCAATCAGGACGGTCTGGGAACTGCTTCGTTTCCGGAGGAGGATTTTTGGCCTCCGCAGAACAAGATGCTCGAGGATTTGCGGGCGGTCGGTGTTGATTTCAGCGAGATCCTGATCGACCGGAGCTTTGCCCACCAAAATGCCCCGACCCGCAAGCCCGGCATCGGACTTCTCGGCCGCTACCTCACCTCCGAGTATGACCTGTCCGCATCCTTTGTGGCGGGTGACCGCATCACGGATATCCGGCTGGCCCATCGTCTGGGCGCCCGGGGAATCTGGGTTTCCGAAAAAAACATTCCTCTGGATACGGACCTCAAAGACGTCATGGTTCTGAAGACCCGCGACTGGAAACAAATCGCCGATTACCTGATTCTTCAAACCCGCACAAAGGGCGGCGGGTCCCGCCCCTGAGCTTCATGGCGTATTGGGTGAATAACCTCGATCCGGTGATCTGGCATATCGGGGGCGCTCTGGCTATACGCTATTACGGCGTGGCGTATGTCCTGGCCTTCTGGTGCTCCTGGATTCTCCTGCGGCGCCTGAACCGGGACGGGGCGGCGCTGGGCATTAAAGATGAAGGCGCGGAATCGGCGCTTCTTTTGGCGTTTTTTTTGGGGGCGGTGGCGGGCGGGCGGATAGGGTATTTTGTGTTTTATGATTTTCAGGGGTGGTTGAGGGATCCTTTGAGCGTGTTCCGCGTGTGGGAGGGGGGGATGTCCAGCCATGGCGGATTTGTGGGAGCAATCGCGGGAGCGGGATGGGTGTCGGCAACGCGGCGAATTGGCTTCTGGCGGGTGACGGACACGCTCTGCGTGTTGACGCCTCCGGGGTTTTTTTTGGGAAGGATCGCGAATTTTGTGAACGGCGAGTTGTGGGGCAAAATTGCTCACGTGCCCTGGGCGGTGATTTTTCCGGCGAGCGCCGTTCCCGGCACACCGACGGACCAAATTCCTCCGCGGCATCCCTCGCAGTTGTACGAAGCCCTTCTTGAGGGTGTGATTCTCTTTGTTTGGGCACGGTGGCGCTTTGGGCGGACCCGGGGAGAGAAGCCCGGTCCCGGGGCGCTTAGCGGGGAATTCCTTATGGTGTATGCCGTTTTGAGAATTGTGTCAGAAATGTTTAGAGCGCCGGACGCACCCCTCATTCTGGGTCTGAGCCGCGGTGTTTTTTATAGTTTATGGATGATTTTGGCGGGTTTTTTGATAAGATTTGTGATGCGCGGTCATCGCCGGTAGATGATTTTTTTCTTTCGGACTTGAAAATCCCGCGGAACACGCTATACTTACGGTTAGTTAAGAAAGTTAATTATATTGTGTCCGAAGCAAGTGAAATCAAGAGGAGTGGAATAATAATTCCGGCTAAACGCTTGACGAAGAATGACATGGTTCCTTTCAAAAAGATGTTACTGCAGTTGCGCGAAGCCATCACCGAAGGCCTCAATCACTTTGAGCTCGAAAGAATGCGCCGCGGCGGTAACGGCGACTCAGCCGAATCGGAGCACCGCTCTCACGCGGGCCAGCACATGGGTGATTCCGCGTCCGACGAATTTGATACGAGACTTGTGATGGAGCTTGCGTCCAAAGAGCAGAATATCGTCAAGGAAATCGACTGGGCCCTGAAAAAGATCGAGGACGGCACGTACGGTTTGTGCGAACATCTCGGAAGTCCCATTTCAAAGGCGCGGCTCAAAGCCATGCCTTATGTGCGGCTGAGCATCAAGGCTCAGGAAGAACTCGAACGCCAGAAGGCAAGGGGTGAAGTATGATTCGCTGCTCGCTGTGCAATCGAAGGCAGAGTTCCGTGCATCTGACGGAGGTTGTGGATGGAACGGTGATGAAGGCGCATCTTTGTGAACACTGCGCTTCCAAGAAGGGAACGGCATACGACAAGAGCTTTGGTCTCACGGATCTTCTCAAAGGACTTCTCGACACTCCCGCCCCGACGAATGGCGGTGCTCCCCCGGAAGAAAAGCCGGAACGGCCTTTGCCGGCGCCGGGTTTTGTGGATCAGATACAGGACGCTGCTGAGTTGGAGGAAGAGGCGGAAGTTGATATTCTCGAGGAGGCGCTGGATGAGGCGGTGCAGTCCGAGGAGTACGAACGCGCCGCCACGATCAGGGACCGTCTTAAGAATCTTTCCCGCAAGAAAGGTTGACCCGCCACCAGGCCCACCAGGCCCAGACCTTGACCTCAAGGTGTTGTCGGCTTAGAATTTCCGCATGAAAGTCGCTTATTTTGGGATGTTGATTTTGGGAATTCTCGTGAGCAGCCCTTCCTTTGCGGGCGAACTGGATTCCCCTGCGGCGGAAGCGGTTCGTGAAGTGCGGGTGACCAATCCGGATTTTGAGACGATCATGAGGCCGGAACCTGAGAGCTTCTTTGCGGTTGCCCGGATTCCCCGCGGGACTTCTCTGGAGATTCTTGGCCGGGAGACACTTGCCGGAGGGGATTCTCGGGACCGATGGTGCCGGGTGGAATATGATGGGCAGAAGGGCTGGGTGAGGGAGTCCGATTTTGAGGACGACGAGCCTCAGGCCGGTTATTCGATCCGTTATGTGGCGCCGTACACCTCTTCCAAGCCTGTGGCCGGAATGAGTTTTTGAAGCGTTTCCTTCCGTTTGTTTTTCTGGCCGGACTTCTTGCATTTGGAGCATACCGTTTTCATGGGACATTTCTCTGCGGATTTGAGGAAGAGCGGGGTGGAAGTGCCG
>JADGBA010000015.1:4374-10516 GCA_015231685.1 Candidatus Omnitrophota bacterium
GAAGGATGGGCCGGCTACCATCTCCGCGGGATCGATAACGCCGTGGTTGAAGGCGTGTTCCGGGAATATTATCCGGCCGCCCCTGGAGATCCGGGACACCTCATGAAGGCGCTTAAAGCCGAGGGGACCTGGTACTACGATGTGCCCGTTCTTACAACCCCGCCGCTTTTACCGCTGCTCATCATGTCCTCTCACCGGATTTATCCCGGACGGGAAGCCCCTTATCGCGTGTTTCCGTGGAAGCTGAATATTTCGGATGCAACCTGGGTCCACAAGGCGCGTCCTGTGATCATTCGCACGCAGGCGTATGCTGCCGTATGGCCGTTTGTGTTCGGGCTGGGGCTGATCGCGGCGACGTATTTTCTGGGGCGGACGCTTTATCCTCAAGGGGTGGGTCTGGTTGCGGCGTACCTTGTAGCGACGAGTCCTGTCGTTATTCTGTGCGTGCACAAGGTCTGGGCGGATCATCCGACGGCTTTTTTTGTGACGGCTTCGGTGATGTGTTTTGTCATCGCGGAGCAAAGGGGGGTGGTGTGGCCGGCGGCTTTGGGCGGGGTGTGCTGGGCGCTGGCGGCATTGGCCAAGGGGACCGGGCTTCTTCCGGTGCCGGTGGTGGTGCTTTTTCGGTTGTGGACGGCCCGGCGGCATTGGCGGCGGCCGGGGATATTCATAAGGAGTGTGGCGGACCGGCGGCTTTTGGTGTTTTTGGGGGCGGGGGCACTTTTGGCGGGCCCCTGGTTTGTCTGGATGGCAAAGGTTTATGGTTATCCGCTTTTTAACATGTCCAGCGCCCAGACCGAAAAATCGGCCGACTGGTTTCAGTCGCTCGGGAGCCGGCCCCGCATGTTGTATGTCGTGAACCTTTTTGCCCAGACGCCCCTTCTCGCATTGTCAATTCTCTGGCCCTTCTCGCGCCGCCGCATCCGACCGGCCCTGCCCGGGGCGGTGATGATGTTTGTCCTGGCCGTTGCGGTCCTGATCTATGTACTCTGGAACGCGAGGGAATTGCGCTACATGATGCCGGTTTTGCCGATGATTGCCATCCTGGCGGCAGTGGTGGTGGAAGACGCGCGCAGGTCGCTGGCGGCGCGATGGTCGCCGCTTGGAGCCAATGTGTTGACCCTTCTCATCGTGTTCGCTTCTTCCGTCGGGTCGATGTGGCTCGGTTTGTCGGCTTCCTACCGGGGCGACGCCCTGATCTTATTCCCGCTCTGATCTCTTGAAAGACCTCAAGGCACGACTATACTCTATATCAAGGATCGGAATCTCTATGAAACGCCTTTGGGGACCATTGAAGTGGAAAGTCGCTATCCTGACGGTGTGCGCGGTGTGCTTGTTCTTCGAAGCCGCGCTTGCCATGATGCTTCCGGAGACCCGCATCCGACGCCAGACCTCGCGTTATGCCTCGCATGAATCCGCCGGACAAGGGGCGGTTGACGGACCCCGTAGCCGGTCTCATGTGATCTCGCAGAATCTTTATGGGGATGCGGGGGGCGACCGTGGGGATGGTTCTGGGTCGATATGGGGACAGTCCCCTGGCCCGAAGGTCGATATGGGGACAGTCCCCGATAGCTATGGGGACAGTCCCCGATAGCGAGCTTGGTGTGGTAAGCTAGGGGCCTCAATGGCTCAAGCGAATCAGGCAGCGGTCTGCAATCTTTGCGGCCAGACACAACACACCTTTGTTTATCGTCGGGCGCTGGAATCGCTTTTGTCCGGCACATCGGGCGACACCTACCGGATTTCGGAATCCCGTTTGTCCAAACCGCGAACTCTCGTCAAATGCACTTCCTGCGGGCTTGTGTATGCCCTGCCGGAGTTGTCCCGCAGCGAGCTGCGCCAGTCCTACGCTTCAATGGCGGACCCGGAGTACCTGGCCGAGGAAGACGGGCGCCGCCGTCAGGCAGCGGTTGTGCTCTCACGCCTTGAGAAGGTGATCCGCGGCGGGAAACTTCTGGAGGTGGGTTGCGGTCCCGGCGTCCTTTTGAGTGAAGCCAAAAAGAGGGGCTGGGATACATACGGCGTGGAGCTCTCCCGATGGGCGGCGCACCACGCGCGTAGGGCATTCGGTCTGGATGTCTTCGAGGGCACGTTGGCTGAGGCAGGGATCGCGGAAGGCAGTTATGACGCGGTTGTGATGCTGGACGTGATTGAGCATCTCGAGAATCCGGCGGAAGTCCTTGCTCAGGCGGCACGGGTTTTGAAGCCCGGAGGCATTCTTTATGTCAGCACGCCCGATGTCGAAAGCGCGATGAGCCGATTTTTGGGGGCGCGGTGGTGGGGGATCAGCAAGCATCACCTTTTTTATTTTTCCCGAAGAACGCTGAAGGCGATGCTGCAAGCCCGCGGGTTCAAGGCCGTCGCCTGGTCATCTTATCCGAGGTTTTTTACCTGCGGGTATTGGGCGCGGCGGCTGGAAGGATATCCGGGGTTCTGGGTACGCTCCATCGGCCGGGTGCTGGGAATCAAGGCGCTCAAGAACGTGGTGTGGAAGGCGGATTTTTTGGATCAGGTGGCGGTGATTAGCCGCAAGACGCGGACGATCGAAGCGGTTACGGCGCAGGGCACCGCGCGCCCGGAGCTTCCGGACCGCGCCCGGCATAAGGTGATCGCGGTGCTCCCGGCCTACAACGCCGAGAGGACCCTGGAGCGGACGGTGCGGGACATTCCCCGGGAATTTGTTGATGAGATTCTGCTTGTCGATGACTCGAGCTCTGACGGCACGGTGCGCGAAGCCCGGCGTCTGGGGCTCAGGGTGTTTGAGCACCCCAAAAATCGAGGGTACGGCGCCAATCAAAAGACCTGCTACACCGAGGCGATGAAGCTCGGGGCGGATATCGTGGTGATGGTGCATCCGGACTACCAGTACGATCCGACTCTGATCGGCAAATTGATCGAGCCCATCCGGCGCGGAGAAGCCGACGCGGTTTTTGGTTCGAGGATGATGAAGAGCGGCGCTCTCGAAGGCGGGATGCCCCTGTGGAAGCATAACGCCAATATTCTCCTGACGGCATTTGAGAATGTGATGCTTGGGACTTATCTCACGGAGTACCACTCGGGGTTTCGGGCCTACAGCACCCGGTCGCTGCGGCGGGTGAGATTCACGGAGAATTCCGACAGCTTTCTTTTTGATACCGAAATCATCGTGCAGTTCGTGGCGTCGCATTTGAAGATTGAAGAGATCCCGATCCGTACGCGGTACTTCGAGGAGGCCTCGAGTATCCGGCTCTGGCCGAGCATTTGCTATGGCGCCGGGATTGTCATGACGATGCTGCGCTACTGGCTGCATACGAGCGCCGGCTGGCGGCAGCGCCGGTTCCTGCCCCGGGAGTAACCATGAACGAGTCTCAGAAGGAATATATCCGCGCACATCAGCGTTCCATGACGGCCCGGCAGATGGCCAGGGCCCTTGGTCTTTCGCGGCCGGAGGTGGAACGATGGCTGAAGCAGCCCAACCCCGGCTCTCAGCCCGGTACTGCCGGGATGGCGCTCCCGGCGGAGTCTTCGGGAAGCCGGGCCCTCGAGTGGCTTCTTCTGATTTGGGTGGCGGCACTCCTCGTCCGTACGGTTTTTTTTGTTCTTCTGCGCCAGTCGCCGTTTTTTGAGCCTCTGACCCCCACGCTGGATGACGGGATTTACTACGGCATGGCCCGGGAGATCATCGGCGGCAATTGGCTGGGGGCCGAGCCCCTGTCGGCGTACCGCGTGCCGGCTTATCCGTTTTTTTTGGCGATGATTTTTGTCTTCGCCGGCGTTTCCGTAGCGGCGGCCCATGCGGTGCAGCTTTTTGTCGGCTCCCTGGGATGCATCCTTGTTTATTTCATGACACGCGCAGTGACCGGTTCAACACGTGCGGCGTTGTGGGCGGCGGCCATCATGGCGGCGTATCTGCCGTTGGTGTTTTATGAAATGCTGCTTTTGGGAGAAAGCATTTCCATCTTTCTGAATCTCTCAGCCATGATTTGTCTGTTGATGCTCGTGCGGCGGGAGGGACGGGGGATGTATTGGGCGCTGCCGGCCGGTCTTCTCCTGGGGCTTTCTTCACTACTCAGACCCAATACGCTTCTCGTGGCCGTGGCTGTCGGGGGATTTGTGGTGATTTGGTTCTGGACGAAGAGGCGTTCCCCCCAAAGGGCCTTCGCCTGCGCGTTTCTTTTGGGGGCGGGGGTCCTCGCGACCCTTCTGCCGATGACGGCGCGCAATTACGTGCTTCACAAAGATATCCTGCCGGTGTCGGCTCTCGGGGGGATTAATCTGTATATCGGAAACAATCCCGAGGCGGACGGCAAGTTTTCTTTGGTCAAAGAGTTCGGCACGTCCTTTAATACGATGGTGGAAAGTTCCATCCGCATCGCCGAAAAGGCTTCGGGACGACCCCTCAAGCCTTCGGAGGTATCCTCTTATTGGGTCCAAAAAACCCGTGATTACGCCTTCGCTCAGCCGGGGGATTTGCTGAAGAAGGCTGCGCTGAAGACAGCGTATCTCTTTAATGCGTACGAGTTTCCGGATGTCCTGGATATGTCTTTTGCGGCGCGCCTCATTCCGGCGCTTTCTCCGGCGGCGGGGATGTACGGGATTCTGGTGGTGTTCGCGGCATTGGGCTTTGCGGGAACCTGGGGGCCGGGCCGCCGGGCGGGACTCTGGCTCATGGATGTGTTCTGGGGGGCCTATGCGTTGTCTGTGGTTCTTTTTTTTGTGAGTTCACGGTACAGGCTGCCGATAGTGGTTTTTTTGGTGCCTTATGCCGCGCTGGGCGCTAACCGGGCGTGGGATCTCATCCGGAGGCGTGCGGTCCGTGGTGTGAGACCGGCAGAGGTGATTTTGGTGGTGGCCATGACCGTTGTGGCATTCTGGCCGGTGGAACCGGTGGATTTTTCGGTCAATTACAATTCGTTGGCCATTGCGATGAAAAACAAGGGCAAGATGGGCGAGGCCGAAAAATACTACCTTGAGGCGATCCGGACAAATCCCCATTACCCGAGCCCGTACTACAACCTGAGCCTTCTCTACAGAGAAACCGGCCGGAACCGGGAAGCCGCGCAGATGCGCGCCAAATACGAAGAAGCCGCCCGGGCCGTCGGGATTCGGCCGTGAGCGGCAGGTTTATTCCCTGATAATCAAATCCGCAAACAAAGTACGAATTGTCTTGAGAGTTTCTTCCGAGGGAAATCCCGCCGCAGCGGCGGCCGCATCCAAAAGGCGTTGATCAGAACACCCGGCGCTCCGGAAGCGCTGGATCGCGAATGCGCGGGCGCCCAGATCTTTGAGCCAGCGGCTCACCGCCAGGAGGTCCTCATCCGAATGCAGCATGGGATGGACCGTGATCCGGAATTCATGTGCAACGCCGCTCTGCGTGATGATCCGTGCGCTCTCAGCCACCTGGTCTGCGCTCCCCGCGACGCGCGTGACGCGTTCGTACTTCTCCGGAGTGGACTTGATGTCCATGCCCACCCAATCCACAAAGGGAAGCGCCTTCTTGAGGGCTTCCGTCGAAGGGCCTCCGGTGTGCAGGGCTGTCTGGTAACCGGCTTCGCGGAGGTGTTTGAGAAAATCCGGCAATCCCGCGTGCGCGGTGGGCTCCCCGCCGCAGATGACGATCCCGTCGATGAGTCCGCGGCGTTTTTGGAGGAAGGCGTGGATCTTATCTATCGGGACGAGGGGAGTCTGATCCGGGGCTTTAAAGGACCAAAGGAGGGGATTCTGGCAATACGCACACCGCCAGGCACACCCTTGAGTAAAAAAAACCGCCGCCAACCGCCCCGGAAAATCGATTGTCGTAAAGGGCGTGATGGCGGCGATAGGCAAGCCGCTTAAAGGCTTAAGCTGCGACGGCGGATTTGGTGCAGCCGCAGGATTCGAAATTGCGGGGCTCCTTGAAGGTTTGTCGCTCGGCATGTTCACTTTTCTTGCCTACGTTGAATTCCGACACCGGCCGATGATAACCCATGACGCGCGTCCACACTTCACAACGCTGCCTTTCTTCGTCCTTGAGCTGGATGTCCTGTTTGCTGGCTTGGGATTCCATGAATTGATTACCTCCGTTTTAAACGTTGACCGGTTGATTTCCATTGGTTGAGAGTTTTTTTGCCAAAAGTTCCGTGTCGCACTTGGGACAGAACTGATATTCACCCGCAAGATACCC
>JADGBA010000015.1:10551-16459 GCA_015231685.1 Candidatus Omnitrophota bacterium
GATGTAGGGGATGCGGTAATTCTCGAGCACGTTGCGGACAAAGGTCTGGCAGGCCGCGGAGTCAGAAATCCGTTCCCCCATGTAGAGGTGCATCACCGTGCCTCCGGTGTACTTGGTCTGCAGCGGCTCCTGGAGATCCAGCGCATCAAACGGATCGTCCGTGTAGCCCACCCAGAGTTGGGAGGAGTTGGTGTAGTAGGGTTTGTCCTTGGTGCCCGCCTGAATGATATCCGGGAAGCGCTTCTGGTCCTCCCTGGCGAAGCGGTAGGTTGTGCCTTCAGCCGGAGTGGCCTCCAGGTTGTAGAGGTGGCCGGTTTCTTCCTGGAAGGAGGTCATCTTGGCACGCACAAAGTCCAGTATCTTGATCCCGAAGGCGTGGCCCGCCGGGCTGGCGATGTTCTCCGTGTCCCCGGTAAAATTCCGGATGCATTCGTTCAGGCCGTTGACCCCGATGGTGGAGAAGTGGTTCCTGAGGGTTCCCAGGTAGCGCTTCGTGTAAGGGAAAAGACCGCTGTCGATGTAGCGTTGAATCACCTTGCGCTTGATCTCGAGACTGGTCTTCGAGATGTTCAGGAGCTCCTCGATTCTGCGGAAGAAGCCCTCTTCATCTCCCTTATGCGCATGGCCCAGCCGGGCGAAGTTGATCGTGATGACCCCGATGGAGCCGGTCTGCTCGGCGGAGCCGAAGAGACCGTTGCCGCGCTTCAAAAGCTCCCTCAAATCCAGCTGAAGCCGGCAGCACATGGATCTCACGTGATTGGGCTTCATGTCGGAATTCAGGAAATTCTGGAAGTAGGGCAAACCGTACTTCGCGGTCATCTCAAAGAGAAGTTCTGAGTTCGGGTGGTCCCAGGTGAAGTCCGGCGTGATGTTGTACGTGGGGATGGGGAAGGTGAAGACCCGGCCCAGATGATCGCCCCGCATCATGACTTCGATGTAGGCACGGTTGATCATGTCCATTTCTTCCTGGAGATCGCCGAAAGTGAAGGGCATTTCTTCGCCGCCGATCACGGGCTTCTGGGTGCGAAGGTCTTCCGGACAGGTCCAGTCGAAAGTGACATTGGTGAACGGCGTCTGGGTACCCCACCGCGAAGGGACGTTCAGGTTATAGATGAACTCCTGAATGGACTGCTTGACCTCGGCGTAACAAAGGAGATCCTTGCGGATAAACGGTGCGAGGTATGTGTCGAAAGAGGAGAAGGCTTGAGCGCCGGCCCATTCGTTCTGCAGTGTGCCCAGGAAGTTGACCATCTGGCCGATGGCGGAACTCAGGTGCCGGGGGGCCGAAGCCTCCACCTTGCCCGGAACGCCGTTGAAACCCTCCTGCAGGAGCATCCTGAGCGACCAGCCCGCGCAGTAGCCCGAGAGCATATCCAGGTCATGAATGTGCAAATCACCCTGACGATGGGCCTGACCCACTTCTTCCGGATAGACGTGAGAGAGCCAATAGTTGGCCACGACCTTACCCGAGACGTTGAGAATCATGCCGCCCAGGGAATAGCCTTGATTGGCGTTGGCGTTGACGCGCCAGTCCAGGCGGTCGAGGTATTCGTTGACGGAGCTGACCACGTCAACCATGGTCTGGCGGTCGGAACGGAGTTTTTTGTGCTGCTCGCGGTAAACGATGTACGACCGCGCGGTTTTGAGGAAGTTGGACATGATGAGCGTCTGCTCGACGACGTCCTGGATTTCTTCGATGTCGATAAAGGAGTTTTTGCGGTAACGGTTGTCGATAACTTGAATGACCTGAAGGGTTAAAAGTTTGGACTGAACATCAGAAAATTCACCTGAAGCTTTGCCGGCTTTGGCGATGGCTTTGTAGACTTTTGTGCCATCAAAATCGAGGAGTTGACCATCACGTTTGCGGACTTTGCGGATATTCTCAGAGAGGAAGGCTTCGACCATAATTTTATACTCCTTTACACTACCATTTGTGGATCGCGGCAGGCGCTACTACCACATATTGTATACCAAGTCGTGCAGATATATATGACCTGCGTCATATTCGTGTAGCCAAAAAAATTTATTTTTGAGAAAATATTGCCGTGCGGTTAATGCGTCTCCACGTCACCGACGACACACGTTCTTTTTAACCAAAATAGGGTTTTGAAGCAACCACAAAAACCATGTCCAAAAAAATTCATCGATTTTTTTCTTGCCATCCACCTTTTGATGAGTTAAAAGCCGCGGCCTTAAAACGCCTTGAATCAGAGACAATACTCAAGGAGTATTCCAAAACCGAAACGGTCTTCACGGCGGGGGAACCGGCGGATTATTTGTTCACGCTCGTCAAAGGCCGTGTGGATCTCCAGTACACGAGCACGCTCGGGCATGTGGTTTCCAGTTGCATCGTGTATCCGGGAGAATTTTTTTGCTGTCTGCCTTTTTTGGATGAGGGGTCGTATCCTTCCACCGCGGTTTGCGCGTCTCGCTGTGTGATCCTCAAGACCCCGGTTCGGACGATGCGAGGGATTGCCGGTGAGGTTCCGTTGTTTTTGAATGCGATGACGCGTCTTTGCGCGGCGAAGCTCCGGCGGATTGACGGCCGCAATATGCAGGTGTTTGAGCCTGCGGAGAAGCGTGTAGCCCGCATGCTTGTGGAACTCGAGCAGCGCCTGGGGTCGGAAATCGAAATCACACGTTCCGAGGTGGCCCAGCTTTGCGCGATGGCGCCCGAGACGGCGATTCGGATCGTCAGTTCCCTCCAAAAGCGCGGGATCATCGGAGGGCATCGTGGTGTGATTCGTATTCTGAACTTGGGTCTCTTGAAGCGAATGTCTTCGTAAAAAGGCCGTTGGTCTTGAAAAAATTGAGAAAAATAGTATAATCGTTATAAATAGTTGTCATGAGAATATGAGGTGAACATTTGGACGAATCAAATTTTGCTTTTTTGGAAGAGTATCAACCCGCAACATCCCTCTCTCCCGACGATTACACCGAAGTTATAGGCAGACAGAAGGTCGAAGAACTCAAGCGTCTCGCCGATCCGTTAAGAGGGAAGCGCTGGTCGCATGTGAATTCCACGTTCATGGGCGGCGGTGTCGCGGAGATGCTCAAAAGCGTTATTCCGCTGGCGCGTTCTATGGGTATCGAGGCGGAATGGATGACGATTCGGGGGAGCGATGCGTTTTTTAATGTCACCAAGAAATTCCACAACATGCTCCAGAGCCAGCCGATGGAGATCACGCTGGACGAGATCTTCGAGGCGTATCTGGACACCATTGATCAGAACGCGAAGAGCACCTTTATCGCGTCGGATCTGACAGTGATCCATGATCCGCAGCCGGCGGCGCTCGTGATGAACGGCGTCATCTTCGGCAACGTGCTCTGGCGCTGTCATATCGACACCTCCAGTCCCAACCGGATCGTGTGGAGATTTCTCCTTCCCTATATTAATCATTGCGCGGGCGCGATCTTTACGATGCCTCAATTTGTCGGCCCGGGAATTCAGATCCCCACCTATCAGATCATGCCCTGCATTGATCCTCTGGCGGATAAGAATCGTCAGATTCCGCAGGAGGAGGCGCTGGAGATTCTTTCGCCTCTCTTCACACGCGACGGGATTGATCCCGGCCGGCCGGTGATCGCGGCGATTTCCCGTTATGACATTCACAAGAACCAGTCCACGATTCTCAAGGCATTCCGTAAATACCGCGATGAGCATCATCCGGATCCCAAGCCGTACCTGATCTTCATGGGAAACACTGCGACGGACGATCCCGAAGGCGGGGCAATGCTTGAGACACTGAAGAATCAGGCTCAGAGCGATAAGGATGTGATCTTCTGGGTGAATGAAGAGAACAATGACCGGGTTGTGGGTGCTCTCATGAAGCTCGCGCAAGTGTTTGTGCACGTCTCGACCCGCGAAGGATTCGGTCTCGTGGTCACGGAAGCCATGTGGCAGGGGACGCCGGTGATCGGTTCCCGCGTCGGCGGGATTCCGGCACAGGTCATTGACGAGAAGACCGGTTTCACCGTGGATCCGCTGAACGTCGATGAGCTCGCCTGGCGGATGAGCTACTTTATGGAAAATGCCGCGGGCGGAAAGCGGCTGGGCCGACAGGCCATCGAGCACGTCCGCAGTCACTTCCTGTTGCCGGAGCTTTTCCGGCGCCATTTGGGACTTCTGCGGTTTTATACCGGAGTGGACAAGGATTTGCCGGCGTTTCGGCTCGATTCCATGTCGTATTCCGAGATCATGCACTCACTCCGGGTACGGCACCCCTACCTCAAATAAGTCCGCCCGGATCCGCCGGCTTAAAAACTTTCGGTCTGAAAGGTTTCCACCTCGGCGTCGGAGAGCTCGTCCGGCCTTAGTCCTGCCTTCTCGGTCGCGCAGTGAAGAAAAAACTCCTCCTGATTCCATCCGGTCTGATCAGCGACCTCCGGCAAAAAAACACCGGTTTTGGCGCCCCGTCTGACGATGAGGCCGTCCGTTCCCAGCCGCACGTCCTTCCAGGAATCGATGCGCTCGGGGACGGTCAGAAGAGAAATGTGAATTTCCAGCTGATCGAGCTCCGATTCAGTCACCGGAGGGAATCTCGGATCGTTCAGCGCTGCCGCGAGCGCCATTTGGGGGAGGGTTTCTCTCACCGGCCGGTCGGTGGTGATGCGTCCGACGCATCCGCGCAGGCGCCCCTCCTTATTCAGGGTCACAAAGACACCGCGGGGGCTCAAGAGAACCGGGGAATTCATGCTGAGCTGTGGCGCGGGGGTGTTCCGGAAATGCGCCTCCAGGACCTGGCGGACATAGGTGACAAGTTGCGTGTGTTCTTCGGAAGAAAGCGAAGCCGGAGGTTGATGTGCGATCCCCGCTTGCGAGACTTTCACCGCCATGGCCGCGTAACCGACCACGCTGGACGTGTCGCCGGTTGCTTCTGAGGAATTGGAATATTTAAGCAGCCGCGGCGTCGGCCAATCGAGTTCGCCGCAAAGGGTCAGAAGCGCCATGATCGGCCCGAGACCGCAGGCTTCGGGGGTCGCGGTGGTGCCGGAAGTGCGGTCGCGGAGGACAGAAAGCTCTTCCGCGCGGCCATTCTCGACGAGCGAAATGAGATTACGGTCTTTGGCGCGGGCGGCGGCGTCCGGATGAAAATGCGACAGATCGCTCGAAACGACAATCAGAGTTTTTGTGTCGCGAATCGCGTGCGCGACGGCCCGCCCGAGAAGACGGGCGTTTGAAGGTGACTGTTGCCCCATATAGATTGGCACTACCGGCACGTCAGGAAGCACGGTGCGGATGAAAGGGAACTGAACCTCCACAGAATGTTCGGCCAAGGCTTCCAGAGGCCGGCCCCGGAGAAAGGGATCGAAGTCGCGGATTTTTTTGGCGAGGGATTGGTCGATGCGGATTTCTCCGAGCGGTGTCCCCACCGCCTCCGAGTCGTCGACAAAAATACCTTCAATCAGGGTGCGGTGAGAAAAACCCATCACAACCACATTCTCGAAGTCGCCGCCCTCGACGGTGCGGTAGGCTTGGGCCGCGGTTTGCCCCGAGTAGATATAGCCCGCGTGCGGAACGATGATGGCTCGCACGGACGGATCGGGGGACGAAGAGGCGTTCTGAAGAAGACCGCGAATCAGGGCCGAGAGCCTCTCTGCGTCGGCGGGATAAAACTTTCCGGCAAAGAGGGGTTCCCGGACGGAGGATTCGGCCCGTACTCCGGCGGATACCGTGACCATCATTCCGATGGCAACAAGAAGACAGAGGAGTTTTTTCATGGCCCGCCCAGAAGATCGTAGGGCCGGACCCGGCACGGGACGCGGAGTTCTTTGGCAACGAAGGTTTCAAAAGCCGGGACATCAAACTCCGGATAACCGACCGCGGTGACCGTCACGCGGGGGAGAAGATCGCGGCACTCCCTGATGAATTCGAGCACCTTGCCAAAAGTCTCCTCACCCCATGCGG
>JADGBA010000016.1:0-14554 GCA_015231685.1 Candidatus Omnitrophota bacterium
TTAACGTGATTTTGAACCTTGTCTTCATGTGGCATCTGAAAATCGGCGGACTGGCCGCGCTTGAAGAGGAGCTCCACCATCGGCCGGGACAGCACCGCCAGCCCCGCCGCCGCCGGCACCGCCAGAAAGATCACGTGCCTGAGCGCGAAGCGGAGCGATTTCCTGAAGGCTTCCGGATCCTTGCCGGAGGCGTGGGCAGAAAGTTCCGGCAACACCGCCTGTGCCATGGAAACCCCGAAGATCGCGAGCGGCAACTGAAACAGCCGTGAGGAATAATAGAGCGCCGACTGCCCGCCGTCCCCGACGATCCAGAAAAATGACGCCAGGATCGTGTCCACAAAAACGGATGTCTGGTACACGGCCGACCCCCAGAATCGCGGTCCGAGAAGCGAGAGAATCTTCTTAACGCCCTCATGAAATATCCGGACCCGTACCCAGACCACCCCGGTCCTCAAAAAGAACGCCAGCTGCACCGCCACGGACACAACACCTCCCGTCAGAATGCCCCACGCCACCGCCTCAGCGCCCCATCGCGGAGCGAATTGCACCATAAAAACGATAATGGAAATGTTCAGAATGATCGGCGACAGGGCGCTGGGCCCAAAGATCCGCATGGTGTGCAAAACACCCATGAGGTAAGCGGATACCCCGACCAGAAACACAAACGGAAACACAATCCGGGTGAGCATCACCGTCTGTCGGAATTTTTCCGGATCCTCGCTGAAGCCCGGGGCGACAATACGCACCACCCACTCCGCCCCGAGGGAGCCGGCCGCAGCGATCACGGCGAGAACCGCCAGAATCCATAGAGCCAGCGTCCACACGAGGCGCCAGAATTCCCGCTCGCCCTGTGCCAGACGTGTCTCGGTCAGGACCGGCACAATGGCCGCATTCATGGCCCCCTCACCGACAAGATCCCTCAGCAGGTTCGGAAGCTTAAAACTGACCACAAAAGCCTCGGCGGCGGCGGAAGTGCCGAAGATCGAGGCAATCAAAATGTCCCGGACAAACCCCAAGACCCGGCTCACCAGCGTCATCCCGCCCAGAAGACCCGCAGAGCGGCCGAGAGACCTGACCGGTCTCGTAGTTGACACACCTTGTCTCATTGTAATAGAATCGCCTCTTTCAAAAAGGAGCACACTTTGGCCAATAGAAGAAATTCAATCAAAAAGATCCGTGCCGACGAGAAAAAGCGCGTCGCCAACCGGCGTGAAGCCTCCGCGATGCGTACTGCGGTCCGTCGTTTTGAAGACGCCCTCACCGCAAAAAAGTTCGATGAGGCCCGGGCGTTTCTCAAAGCTTTGACGGGCAAACTCGACAAGTGCGTCAGACACGGCCTGCTTAAAGAGAACACCGTCAATCGCACCAAGTCCAGGGCCCAAAAACGGCTAAACCTGGCTGAGGCGAAGTAAGCAGCGTTCCAGCGCCAGATCTTCCCGTACCCGACCTCGTTTGATATCCGTCTCGCATTCATAAAGCGCGTCGAGGTCCCTGCGGAAGTCCTCCTCGGGCATCCGTGACGCGAATTGGGCGGTCTTGCCCGCAAAATACGCCGGCATTTTGAGCGCTTTGACGAGATCCGCGGTTCCCAACCCCTGAGACAGCAGATTACGGGTCCGAAGGATCCGGTCATACTGCCAGATCAGGGATGCCAGAATTTCCTGCGGACGGCTTCCCGCCCCGCCGAGGGCATCCAGAATCTGGCGGGCCTTTTCGTACCGCCCGGTTTTGAGGGACTCATAAAGATCAAACACATTTTCTTCCGCCGATGGTCCCAGAAGCGCAGCCGCGTCGTCCGCCTCAATCCGCTTCTTGTCGGCCGTATAAAGCGCGAGCGTCTCGACAGCCTGCCTCAACAGAGTCAGACTGCGCCCGGTGCGGGAGAGCATCATTTCCGGCACCCCCTCACCGGCCGTTTTTCCGAGAAGCGAAAACCTCCTGCGAATCCAGCCTTTGATATCCGAATCCCGGAACGGCGTTTCACAAAGAATCACCGTGGATTTCTCAAACATCTTTTTCAGGAAGGCGTTCCGCGGCTTCTTCTCTTCGGTGGTCAGGATCCACACCGTCGTGGAGGCGGCCGACCAGGGGGCGTCCTGAAGCGCTTTGCGCCCGCTCTCATCCGCAGCATCAATATGGTGAATGATGACAAGCCGCTTGGAAGCCAGAAAGGGTGCGGTGAGCCCCGCGGAGACGGCGTTCTGGGCGGAGTCCTCCCGCAGATCAAACACGTGAAGATTCAATTCCGCCTGGGAGGGGTCCTTAAAAAGCGTGCTTCGAACGCGGCGAATCTCGTCGTCCCGCTCCGCCGTTTCTTTACCGGCAAGAAGCGTAACGGGCGCGATCACCATATTTCGATGACGTTCTCTACGATGTGGCGGACAAGGTCTTTCAGGGCAGCCGCCACCGCCTCGTCCTCGCTCTTGGCAAGTTCTCCGGTCAAAAAGTAGCTGTCATTTCCGGAAATCGATTCCGTGCTCCAGAGGGTCTCCCCGGAGAGCCGGTCCACAAACTGCGCTGAGGCCGTGATCTGAATGCGGAATTCTCCGATGGTATCATCCGCCCGATAACGCACCGGGTCGCGCTCGAATCGCAGGAGTTTCAACCGCAAAACCGCGTCCGAGGATTCCTCGGCGGGGGCAATTTTGAGATGACCGTCAAACACAAGCCGCTCGATAAGGGCATTTTTGAGTTCAATCTCGAGACCCGGACGGTAGGGCTGATATTCCTGGGAACTCGAAACAGACGCCGTGATATCAATGGCGTTCTGCACCTTGGGCACAAATACGGTACGGATGTGATCGGGTAAGTGCGTCTTGTAAGTGTAGCCGCATCCGCCCAGAAACAACAGCGCCAGCACAACCGCCGGCAACGTCGCCATGTGAGTGCATTTTTTCATGTCAAAAGATCCCCAGGAATTTCGGTTTGGGCGCATCAGCGGGTTTTTTAACTTTCCCCTCCTCTTCGCCCTTGATGATTTCCTTGGACGTCCGCACGGGCGGCTTGGTCGGAATCAAACCCAGAATCTTGTCGCGGCCCGCAGCCTCAGGATCGGCGTCAAAGGCATCAATGGCTTCAATCCGTTTTCGGGCCTCGCGCGCAAACATCGTCTCCGGAAACCCTTGAGCCACCTGCGCGTAATACATACGGGCGCTTTTGTATTTTTCGATCTTGTCATAAAAAACCGCAACGTCATAAACGCTTTGGGCCTGCTTTTCCCTCAGTTCCTTGATCGCGTCATCCGCCTCAAACTGCATGGCGCTCTCGGGGTAGGCACGCTTGAACCCTTCGAACTTCTGGAGCGCCTCCTCGGTGCGCTCTCCGTGGTATTGCTCCGAAAGCGCGGTGTCGTAAGTGACCTGGGCGATCTTGTACTTGGCTTTGGGGGCGTATTCGGAATTGGGGTACTCGTCAATGACCGCCTGATAGGCGCGGCGGGCTTCATCAAAATTACCGAAGGCCATCTCGGCATCGCCCAGACGGTATTGCGCGAGCACACCATAAGGGCCGTAAGGGGCGGTGCGCACGATGTGGCGATACAGGTCCGCGGCCAGGTCCTGCGCCGGCATGATCTCCATCCCCAAAAACTTCGACTTCTTCCCGCCCATCATCGCCTCGGCAAGCTCGTATTCGTGCTCCACCGCGTCGTTCAGACGCTCGCTGTAGGGATATTTATCCACGAGGGCCTTGAAAGCCGCGGCGGCCTTGGAAACGTCACCCTTGGATTCCTCAATGAGGCCGATATGAAACTGCGCCTCCGCGGCCCACTTCGAATTCGGGTACACCCGGATCACCTTTTCGAATTCGGCCTCGGCACGGCCCATGTCCTGGTTATCAAAATAGCCCTTGGCGACAGAGAACTGCTCTTCCGGCGTATCCCGGGCAATGTCCTTTACGTTGGTCCAGTCGTTGGATTCCGGACTCCAGAGCCACGCGGCCTCAGCCGACGGGCTCAAGCACAGACACCACGCCAAGGCCGCGAAGATTCCCCAAGAGACACTCTTTTTGAACAGGAACATAAGGCAGAATTATATCAAAGGCAATCCCCGGAGTCTATTTCGTCGGCAACCGTTCGCGTTCCGCTCGGGCGGATGCCCATTGCCGGATAACGACCCCGTCTTTGCGGTCCGGCTCTATCCGCACCGCCCCGTCCGTGTCCGTCCGGACAACCCGCGCGGACTGAGCCGTCAGGAATGCCATCGTTTCCGGCCGGGGGTGGCGAAACCGGTTTCTTTTTCCGACAGAGACCACCGACACCTCCGGCTGAATCGCGGCGGCTATTCCGCGGGCTGCTTCACCCATCCGCGCGCCATGATGCGGCACCTTCAAAATCCGGGGAGAACCGGCAGCCGAAGGAGTCCGGATATACTCAAACGCCTTCTCCCCCGCATCCCCCGAAAAGAAAACCCGCGCCCAACCCAGGTCCGCCTCGAGAACCACGGACCGGTCGTTCAAATCCCATCCGCCGGAGTGATAGGGCGCCGGGTTTTGAATCGAAAGCGTTCGCACAAATCCCCCGATCCGGTCTCCCGCCACGACCTTTTCCCGGCGGATGCCCCTTTCCTCTATTAGCCTGAGAAGCCGTTGATGAAATTCCGCTTCGCTCTCATCCCCGTTATCCACAATCAATCCGATTTCAAAATCATGCAGAAGCTCTTCAGCGGAACCGGCATGATCAGCCTGAGGATGAGTGATCACCAGCGCGTCGATACCGCGCAGACCACGGGAACGAAGATAGGGTCCGATCACCCACCGGCCGCTTCCGGGCGGCCCCGTGTCCACAAGACAGGTCCCTCCGCTTTTGAACTCAAGCAGGGCTGCGTCTCCCTGTCCGACATCAAAGAAGGTGACCCGGTCTGCCGCGCCCAGCCACGCCGCCGCCGCCCGATCCGCGGTCGTCATAAACAAGAGAAGCAGAATCATCGCGGTGAGCCTGACGCGGCGCAGGCGGATGCCACGGTTTCGCGCAAGCCAAAAAAACACCAACCCATAGCACACCCAGGATGCCGTCTGCCATGCAGGGAGATAAAGACACATCCCCTTTGGAGAATCGAGCATATTCACCGTCGAGACGAGGGCCGCCGAGAGCCACCCGGCCGGCCACAAAATCACTCCGAGCGCCGTTGCCGGCAGGAAGGACACAATCGCGCCCAGCATCGACAAAAAACACAACGCAAGCACCATCGGAAAAAGAACAATATTGGCCGCCACGGCCAGAAGGCTCAGCCGGTGAAAGTGAAAAATCACCAGCGGCGCGGTTGCCGTCCACGCCAGCACCGTGACGATCAGGAAGGATTTGACATACGCCCACACCCGGACCGCGGGCCTGTCGGAACGCGATTGCCTGAGTTCGCGGACGGTAAGCATGCGCGGAAACAAATAGACCAGCGCTCCGGCCGCAGCGAAGGAAAGCTGAAACCCCGGATCCCAAAGGGCCTCCGGCCTCCAAAGCAGGAGTCCCGACCCCGCCAGTCCGAGCGCGTTGAGACTCGAGCTCTTCATTCCCCAGAGCCTGCCTCCCCAATAGGCCGCCGCCATCACCGTCGCGCGCACCACGGGATCTTTGCCGCCGGTGAGTACCGAATAAAAAAACAAAAACATCAAAAGCCCCACGATCCGGGCCTTCTCCGAACGCACCACCAGCCGCAATCCCATCCACACGAGGCCCGCCAGCACCCCCACATGAAGACCGCTAATCGCAAAAAGATGCATCACCCCGGTGTCCGCGAGACTCGCCTTGAAGTCCGTGTCTAGCCCCGAACGTTCGCCAAGAAAAAGCGCTTCAACCATTCCCGCGGCGGAAGGCGCAAGCGCGTCCCGGAACTTGCGGGACAACCGGCTCCGCGCCGATAGAGCCAGGCCTTTGAGACCTCCGCGTCGGCCGGTCTTCCGGATCTCGTCCGCCCTCAAGACACCGAAGACATTCCTGCGGGCCATATAAAGACGCTCATCGAATCCGCCCGGATTCCTCAACCCCCTCGGAAGCTCCACCGTCCCCCGAACCACAACACGGTCCCCGTATGCCAGTCCCGTATCAGGCCCGATCCAGCTCACTTTCAAACGTCCCGGTACCCGAACCCCAGACCCCGCCGCGCCCGCACGCCGAAGGTCCCCCATCCAGAACCCTGTCCAAACCTGAGCTCCCCTCACCGGCCGGGTATTGAGATTATCCTCAACCGTGCCTTCAAAGCTCACCTCATTCCCGTCAAGCGCGAGAATAGTTGCCTCCCAAGATGAAGCGCGGACAGCACAGACGGAATGCGAAGCGGAAACGCCTCCCATGAGCACGGAGGATGCTACGAGGAGAACGGCGAAGCACTTGTCAGCGCGCCTCAAAACAAAGCTCAAGAGAATCAGAATCGCGCAACAAGCGGTCCAAACTTCCGGAGGAAAGCCGATGTGCCGCTCGGCCAGAATACCCGCGGCCAGGGCCCCAAAAAAAACGAGAAGCGGCTGTCTCAAATCCCGGCCGGCGTCAGCGGCCGGTGATGGGGAGCCTTGTCGGTCATGCCGCTCTTAAAAAAAGTGAGTTTGCGCTCATGGCACTTGAAGCACTCACCGCAGTGAAGGTACCCCTTCGGGGTCATGCAGGAAAAACTGAATTCAAGATTCAAATCTTTGGCGCCAAAGAGCGCTTCGTCACGCGTCTTCGCGGCGAAGGGCAGCCATAACCCCAGCCGGTTGTTCACATAGCGGCCGAGAAGGGCCCCGATATCCTCTCCGAACTGCCGCGCGGTTTGCGCCATCGGGCTCTCGGAGGTATAACCGGCTCCGATCACCGAATACCCGCCAAGCGTGGCGGCCACAGCCGCTTTGGCGAACATCAAAAAATCCCTCCCCGGCAGAATCGTCTCCGCGGATTGGGCGCGCGCCGAAGGAGCCTTGACGCCGGTGTTGCTCCAGTGGCCTCCAAACAGGTCTTTGAGCGGCAGCTGAAGCAGGGTCAGGGGTTCGACATTGGGTTTTTTGTACACGCGAAGGAATTTTTTGAGGCCGTGGAGCTCAGCTTCCTCCCAACGGAAACCGCTCTGAACATACACCGGAGAAACCTCCGTAAACACCCGAGCCGCTTCGTTCAGAAGCGAAAGGCTCATCGTGCCTCCGCTAAGGAGGATCAGCGCCTTCTTCTTTTTGGATGAGGTTTTGGCGGATTTGGTTTCGTCCATCGCGCGTCATTCTACCGCAACAGGCGGCGGAACGCTACGCGCTCCAGTCGATACTGTCGGCGGCAATGCGCGCCCGCTCAATCGCCTCTGCGGCCGTCGGATAGGCACGCTTCAAAGCATTACCGATCACGATTTTGACCGCTGCAGCGCCTCCGCGGAAGAATTGATGAAGCCCGACGTCATTCTCAGAAATCTCAAGCCCGATCCGGCTTCGTGGCATCGCGGTGTCCTCGAGCCATTTCTTAGCGGCCGAAGCGTCACCGTCAATGGCCGCCGAAAGCCCCAGATGCACCGCCAATAGCTGCGGAAGGACATAATCCACCGCCCCATCACCCGCTTCAATGGCGAACACCGTCACGCCGTCCGGCACACTGATCTGCCCGCTCTCCCAGAGATCGGCCGGCACAATCACAACGCCTTTCTTCCCCGATTCCATCCGCGGCGCCCCTTCAAAACTCTCGAACCGCACATCCAACCCCGCCTCCGACGCCCCGCGGCTCATCCCCTCAAAAATCTCCTTCACCTCCTGCCGCTCCCCGTCACTTAACCCCTCAAAAAACGACTCATGCATATAACTCACGCACGGCACCACCTCCGCAAACCTCGACCCCTCCCGCATCCGCCGCAAAAGCCTGCCCGCCATCCTCGCTGTTTGGGACTCTGTTTGGGACAGTCCCAAATCACCCCCTGAGCCTGTCCCCGATCGCTCAAATTCGCCCCCCTTCAGAGGAGACTCCTCTGGTACCACCGCCAAAACCGGCTCCGGCGTCCCCGCCCAAAGATCGATTTGGGACTGTCCCAAAATACCCGTTGAGCCTGTCCCCGGAAGCTCGAATGAGCCGATGCTGATTGCGGCTTCGGGGTCCGGTCCGTCAAAAAATTCAATTTCCTGAACTCCGACACGTACGCTGTAGCTATATCCGTCCAGATCGGCCGCCAAAAGCAAGTCGTGCTGATCGGGCCGCAACCGTCTTCGCGCGGGCGCCAATTCCTTCAGAATATGTTCTTCCCGTTCGCTGAGATTGTCAGGCCCCGCATAGACGAGCGTGTTCAACGGTCTTTCCGCCTCGTCTTCCGCCGCGCGCGATCCGCTCGAACCGTAGGGGGGACGTCCAAGCCGCTGATTGAGTCTTGCGCTGAGCTCCTTGAGATTAGAAACCACCACCTGCATCTGCGCGTCGTGTTCGCTCATTAGAAGAGGAAATTCCGCCGCCGCCTCACCGGCCAGCCTCCCGACATCGATAGCGACAACGTTCACATCCTCGATATCGATGTCCGAATCACTCGACCCTTCCCGCCCTTCAGCCGCCATCGAAGACCTCATCACCCGAACCATCAAGGCCTGCAGCCGGCCGCTCAGGCTTAAAGCGCCATGAATCCGCGTCTCAAGCTCATCGCGCTCGTCATCGTTGTTCGACACGCCCCGCATTTCTTCGTACAAATTTCCGATTGCCCTTGAGAGATAAATCTGCGCGACCGACAAATACCTCAGCTGGGTCCAAACGCCGCTTTGGGCGTTGTCGCCGATCATCTGATTCTTGATTGTATGCAAAGTTCTTTGAATATCCGCTCTGATTTGCGCCAAGGCTTCCCGTTCTTCGGGCGTGGCCAAAGGAACCGCCTCATCTTGAATCACCGGCATGATGCTTTGATCAAAGGTATCACGGAGCCTCTGGAGCCTTGTCACCAGGGTCTCATCCGTCTCAAAACCATCCCGCAAAACGGAAAACGGCAGATGCCTCACCAAGTCTCTCAGGCCCGGAGCATTCAAATCGGGATCCGCTGTTAAGTGGTTGGTTAAAACCTCATCAATCCCGATAACCGCAACAGGATGATCAAATGCATCCGTCCGGTCCCAAATTTGATTCAAAATCCGGGCCAAATCTTCAATCCGATCGTCAAACTCAAGCTGCGCCGGGCGCCGCATCCTCATGCGGCGTGTCAAATCCCCGCTTACCGCATAATCCAGCACATGACGTATCCAGTCGATTTCTGAAACCCAGGACGCCGCGTCCTCGGAATATAAATTCATCGCCCCGTCGTCACTCTCCAGAAATTCTTTAAACGCTTCCGCGCGATCGCGGGCGGCCCCGAGATGATTCAGCGCCACCGCCGGGTTGTAATCCGACACCGGCTCAAGCGCCACACTTGCCGCGGCCAATTCTCCTTCGACCCCATCCAGCATTGCTTCCAAACGACCAAACAATTCACTATCGTCAGATTCAAACCCCTCCATCTTCGGAAGCATGACAAACTCCCTGTAATCCTGAATCCTTTGCAGAGCGCCCAAAACCCAGTCGCGGTAAGTCGAAAAGCGTGAACCGGCCTGCCTCAAGGTCACAGCCGCGGACGGCTCCTCGGGCAATTCCACGACAAATAACGTACCTTCGCCGGGCGCCGATTCAACGTGAATCAGGCCGCCCAAAGAGCCCACAAGCTCCTTGACGATGGCCAATCCGCGGCCTGTCCCGCCCTGATCGGATTTGGTTGTGAACCCGGGTTCAAAAATCCGTCGCCGCACCGTCTCAGCCATCCCAACGCCTTGATCGCGCACCCCGACGCGCAAATACCCGGGCCGATTCGACCATCCGACATCAATGACGATCGGCTCTTCAGTGTCCTTTGACGCTTCCGCGGCATTCACCAGAAGATTCATCATAATGCGCATAAACTCAACCGTTCGCAGACGAACGTCCATGCGCGGTTCGGACGAAACCACACTCACCCGGCCTTTCCATTTGCGGCTAAGACGGCTCAAGGAATCCAAAAACCTCCCCACATCGATATCGGCAGGCTCGGATTCGCTTTCTTCCAGAAAATACGCGGACACGGAACGAATAACGTCCCCCATGCGCAGGGCTCTGATCAGATAACCCCGGTACTCCTCATCCAACTCGCCGAAGACCGGACTGCGCATCAGCGCGTCCTCCGCGGCCTGCAAACGCTCCGCGGTAAATCCCGCGCCGGCCCGGCGCAAAAAGACCTTCAGTTCCGCCGAAGAGACCGCGGACTGCCGGTCCTTGAGATCATTTATTCCTTCAAGAAGATCAGAGAGCCCCCCTTCTCCAAAAAATCGTTCAAGCGCTTTGCGCCCCTCGGTGTCCAAGCCCGGGTCATCAATCAATTCATAAGCCCCGTACTCCAGCGATGTAAACGCTGAGAACATATTGGCCAAATCGTGGATCACGTCCTCTACCCGCTCATCGCGAATAACCCCACGGTCCAAATCGACCACATCGTTCTCCGACATCCTCGACCCCTCAGCCGAATCCGCCGCATATTGAGATTCGATAACCTCCAGCATCCCCCCAAGGTTTCGGGCCTCGTGGACCGCCAGATACAAGCGCGTGTATTCAAGATTATCGCGGCCAAAATGACCTGACTTTCTTGCCAAAAGGAGCCTGAGTTCCGTCAGACGTAGCACGTTGTCATAAGTTCCGTTTTGAGCGGAATCTTCCATCTCCTGCTCAATCGTCTTCCACAGGACGTCGATCATCCGGCCTTGCGAGGTGGATTTGGGGACCAGGTGTCTTCGATAAATATCGGTCATCACCCTATTCACAATCCCCAAAACCTCCCCAAAGGTGAATGCCTCCACCGGTTTGCCCAACTCGGTGCCTTCCGTTTCCAGAAACGCTCGAATCATCGCATTCAGTCCGACTAAATCCACAAATCTCCGATCCAAAATATCCGTCACCACACCCCGGGCTTCCCGGTAATGCGCTTCAATGCCAATCACCGCCGGATCACGAGGAGAGGCGTTCATAAACGCGACAAAACCCTCAAGATTTCCATCTTCGGCGCTGAGATTCAATGCTCGCCGATAAGCACCGATGCACTCCACAACGGATTTGGAAAAATCCACCGACCGGCCCAGAAACATCTTCACCGCCAGCTGACTCTGCACCCCGAGAATCGCAAGCTGAGCCGTCGCAAAATCGCGATAATAAACGCTCGTCCGCGATTCGCCGGGACTCCCGACCGGCGCATCGGGGTCCACATAAAAGACATGCGAAGGATCGTCTTGCGGAGACAGACGCTCATCTTCTTCCTGCCTGTCGGCATTTCGGGAACCGCTTGATTGGAATTCTTCCGGAAAGGCCGCGTCCATCAAATCCTGCACCGGCACCCTAAAATCCCGTGCCAATGCTTCCATCAGCGCACTTCGTTCAGCATCCTCGAGATTTTGAATGGAGCCCGCCCCCATGACCGAAAGGTACTTTCGTGCATTCCATGCGCGCCTCAGAGAGCCCTTCTGATGTCTGAAAATCTGAGGAATCGCGTCGAGCCAGAACATGTCCGATAGAGCCAGTAAGGCTTCTTGAAAGCGCTCCGTTGTGCCGGGCAAATATTCAGAACACAACCAATACCAATGCGAGGCCACCCTTCCCGGATCGAACGGACTATTCACATCCCCTTGCGCATGGACCATATCCCAAACCGCCCCGTAGATAGCGCCGCGGATTCGTTTAGATCCTCGAAGCGACGATGACTCCAAAGTTGTGGAATAAAGCGTCCATGCGATGCCTCGATCCTGCCATTTTAGTTTCCTGTCATACGCCTCCAACAACAAACTCCGGATCAAGCCCTGCTCACGAGGCGTCAATGACGAAGGATTTCTGCGCGCGCCGCGCTTCAATATATCGCCGAGTTTCCTCTTGGGATTCTCCAATGAGTCGTACTCCTGATCCCCGCTCCTATCCATATCCATAAAATACATACTGCCCTGATGCATATAAAAACTGCTGTCCTCCGCCGCTCTCGCTTCTTCCCAGAGCGGCATCATTTCCAGGGCCTCCAACTTCGCTTTTTGGTAAGCCAGCTGCCTTCCCCTCAAAGAAACGCGCGAGCCGACAGCATCCTCAACGGCCAGTTGCCGGTTAAACATATTTCTTTCTAACGCTGAAGCCATCCACTCCGAATCCACCTTCGCGGGAATGATGCCCTCAAGATTAACGCGTTGATCGTCTCCCCCCCATTGCGCGGTCGTCCAGCCCGCGTCCTTCACCTCAAAATCCCGCAATCGTGTGAGTGAGGCTACTTCCGGCTCGCCGTCGGTGACCCTGAACACCCGGGCGGTCTGCTTTTCGCGCTGCAGAAGGAGCAGCGCCAATCCGATAGCCGTGCGTCCCAATCCGCTCCGCGGCGGCAGACTCGGAAAAAGATGTTCCAGCCGAAGCGGCGGCAGCGGCGCCGTGCTGTCGCTTTCGAGGATGTAGAAGAACCCCTCCGCTTGACCGTCACTGAACGCCTCGGCGCCCGCCGCGTGCTTCACGAGCACCCTGAAAAGCGGCCGGTCGTTTCGCATCTTGGTGATTCGGGCAGTCGGATCCAACGGCTCAAATTCGATCCAGTACCCCTCTTCGAAGAACCGGTCTACCCCCTGACGAAACGTGGGCGTCAGACGGGTTCCGGAAACGATTCGGGCTCCGGATTCGGGCATGGGATCGAGCGGTTCAAGCACGCGCGGATTTTCCATCTCTCCAAATTCATGAAACTCAACCACATCTTCCCGCTCCAACATACGGGCCACACCATCGGCCCCGGGTCCCTTCACCGACAAAACCACCTCCTCGCCCTCGGCAAGCCCCATCATGGTCACCCCGAGCACGTTGAAGACCCCGTCTTCATAGATTGAGAACGGCTCCTCAGCGGCCGTGCCGTAATTGCGAATAATCTTCACCGTGACATCCGGATAAACATCGGGATACTTTTCGCGCAGCGCCTCAAACTTCCTTTGCATTTCCGGGGACTGATTCGGTTCGCGGGCCTTCAAAAGCACGTTATACAACGCTGTCGCGGCCCGGATATGCGCGCCCTCCGTCCAGCCGATCCGATACGCGCGAAGAACTTCGTCTTCGCGGACAATGTTGGGGCGCACCGCCTCCTCCGGCTTCCCATTCTGGACCGTTTCCGGCTCATCAGCCTTCACCTCATGATCCGTCAATACCGAAGCGGGCCGGTTTGCACCGGCATCGGATGGCGTCCCCACGACTTCCTCGCGCCTTGCTTCAAAGGGCACCGTGACTTGCTGGTGATACTCAGCGGATTTCAGGACAAGGTCTTCGGCCATGGCCGATGCCGCACGATCGGTTGCGGGCCGGGGGTTCTCAAAAATCTCCACGACATCTCTGTCCTCTAACTGTTCCGCCCTTCTCAGAACGAACTTGGACATCGCGATCTGGTCCGGAGCCACACTCAAATAAACCGGGATCCCGTGTCTTTTCTGCAATGCATAAACGAAGAGAGCGAATTTGCCGGAGCCGGCGATTTGGCCGCAAAAACCGACCGCTTTGCCCTCCCCTTGACTGCGGTTATGTTCTCCAACATCCGCCACAAATGCATCACACTCCGCCAGCACAGCCGCGTTCAAAACCGTAAACGCCTCCGCGAAGTGGGGATCATCCCGGTCAATCGGCGCCACGGACTGCGCGCCGGTGACTTCGCGGATCTGCGCGGCCAGAATTTCGGCGGTCAAATCATTGGTCCCGATACTAAAAAATTTGCAGAACGGATGGGCGATAATGCGTTTGCGGTCGCGGAGTGCCTCGGCCGTCTCGATCATGGCCCCAAAAGTGATGGACTGCTCCGCCTCCCGGACCGCCTGGGTTTTGAGCTTCTGCTCAACGATGCCGCGCGCCTTGGGAAGAATGTGTTCGACAAAAAAATCGATATCCTCCGCAGTCCGGATTCTGGGAATCATCACCTTGAGCGGTCCGGGGTTCCCTCGGGATAACTGTCCCTCTCTCTCCAAAAAAATCGACGCCATCTGCGAAGCCAGCAGGTGCTGGCCGATCTTTGTTTTATAAAAATCAAAATCCGAAACATCTTCCAGCCCTCCGAGCAGACCCAGATCCGGATGCGCCCTGTCCACCTTGAAAAGCTTCTTCAAAAACTCAGGGTTCTTGTCCATGCGCAGATCCAGCGTCCTCAAAGTGTACTCTTTGCCTTCATGGGCCTGGCGCTCCATCGCCTCGCGATACGTCTGGGCCAGTTCATAAGTGAGCAGGTCCCGGGCGGTCATTCGTTCCTGGTCGGACCGCGCCTGTGCGAAACGGTCCAGAAACTGGTGCATGACCGCCTCCGTCATCGCGGCCCAAATCTCCGTTCGGACCAACCCCACGCCGTCCGCGCCGAGGGATTCGAGATCCGCGGTGCTCTCCAGCGAGCTGTTGGCCAGCACCGGGAACGGAGTAGGCTCCCAATCTTCCGAAAGCGCCATGTCACGCTCAAGAACACCCTTGAGACGGAACCACTCCATGAGCGCCAGCGTCTCGTCGGTCGGATTAGCGATCGCCTCGTATGCGCCCCCCGAATCCCCCACAGGCATCAAGACAACATCGTTATTCAGCTCGAGGCGCTCCAGAGCCCGGCGCCCTTCCTCATCA
>JADGBA010000016.1:14564-16449 GCA_015231685.1 Candidatus Omnitrophota bacterium
CGGCGGATTCGCGAGCCCCAAAAGCACAATCACCCAATGAGTGCTGAGGGTGGCGCTTGTCGTCACGACCCCCTTGATGCGGGGCCCGAACTTGCGATGAATGCGCGCAATGGTTTCCACTGTGATCGGATCCGAAATCACGACAATGATGTCTTCATCGTGATCCTCCATTTCCAGACGATGAGCCGGTAGCGCCACAAGCGCACTGATTAACTCCTTGTACGTTGCGATCATCTCATTCGTTGTGCTCAGCGCCTTGTCCTCGGGACTCCTACGCCCGGCCAAAACCTCAAGCCTTAATTCTCTGCGTTTTTTAAAGCAATCGCTCACAAGTTTTTCTTCGTAAATGTAGCTGGCAAAGCTCCTGTTGGACTCAACCATCCGCCCGATAGTCACCCGGCGCACCTCGGGATTCATCAGATACTGGGTCCGGATACCTTCCACCACGGACCTCAAATAGCCCAAAAAATCAACCAAACGCTCATTCAGAGCGTTCCGGGCTTCCCGGATAAGGCCGTCATAGTATTCGGCTGTCTCAACAAACTCCTTTTCGCGGTTCCTGCGTTCCCTCAGCGTGATTTCACCCGACTCATGGGCCGCTTCAAGGAGGCTGATTTGGACCCGTGCTTCGTCACGGTGAGATTCATAAATCTTTATCATCGCTTCCAGATGTTCGTCGCGGACCGCGGCGCCTGAAATCATCTCGTCATAACGCTCCAGAATCCCCCCGATCGCCTGGTCGGCTTCATCCAGCTCCCGCCCAGCCCGTTGGCGCGCTTCGGAGATCTCATCGTCCGCGGGATTTTCGAAATCCTCATACTCGTATAATCTTGCCTGAACAAGCGACTCGGCTCTGACCTCATCAAGAACCGAAATCAAAGCCTCCCGGTCCAGCTCGAGGGATTCGCCGGCATCCTCTCTGCCCGCGGCCACAACCGTAATCCCCGGGGTTGACTCAATCCTGGCAATGTCGCTTTTGATTAAATTCACCAGATCCGCAATCGGGTTGATGACTTTTCCCTCTTCCCCGGCCTTGACAGGCCGCGCTTCGATTCCGTCGGTAAGCCGGTCGAGATAGGTTAATATCCGCTCATCCCCTTGAAACACACGTACGACCTGCCGCGTCATGACGCGAAGTTCGGACATCGCCTCTTCGAACTTCTCCGGACGGATCGCATAAACAATCTCTTCCGCGCTCCGGGGAAGATAAAATGCCAACCGGCCGCGGACCACCTTGCGGTTGGCGCCTTCTCCGGTAACGCGCAACTCCGCGGTCCTTGATCCGGATGCCTTCCCGGATGACTTCATGCTTACAATCCGGGCCTGGTCCTTCCCGGCCACAACCGCTTCATAACCGTACACCAGTGCCGCACCCATGGCGTACGCGACCAAATCCCCCGTGCCATAGCTGCCTCCACCCAGCCGCTCGATGCATGCCGGCACGTCAACATGGCTGTAAAGAACGGGGACCGTGATCTCAAAGAAGGCGCTGAGGCCAAAGGCAGTGCCCGCAATCGCCACAGGCGACTTGACCCAGGGGCGTATCGCCATGGCAAACAGAATCGGCAAAGGAACATCAATCAACGAATCGGCAAGCCAGCGGCTGAACACATCTGTTCGGGCTGCATACAACGTACGGAATATCCCGCCAAGAAACGTCAGAACAAAAAATGCTGCGGCCATCAAACCGCCGCGCGCGCGTGCCTTGGGGGCCTGCGAGTTTTCCGGCTCTTCAGCCTCTTCGGAAACGCGGGCCCCTGAGAGTGTTCCAAACGCGTCCACCGCCTGCCGTATTTCTTCGCTCGAGCGTCCCGATAAACGCCCCGCGGCCAGCGCCAGCTGTCCCAAACGTGCTTCGGCGGTCGCTCGCGCGCGTATCGTGGTG
>JADGBA010000147.1 GCA_015231685.1 Candidatus Omnitrophota bacterium
TCACTGGGGTGAATCCTCCTTCTTGAATGAACACAAAGAACCCAAAAATATCCGTCACCGTCGTGAGAATGATGCTGGAACACTGGGCGGGATCCAATCCGATCCGCTTCATGGCCAGGGGGATCAGCGCTCCCGCAAAACCCGCAATCACCAAATTAAGAATCATGGCCATGCCGATAACAAGCCCCAGCACACCGTTCCCATGCCACACCCAGGTGATCCCCGCGGTCACAACGCCGATGATGATCCCCTGGATTGCGCCCAGCCGCGTTTCTTTGATCACCAGTTTCCAGGCCATGCCTTTTGGAATCTCGCGCATCACAAGCGCCCGCATCACCACCGCCAGCGACTGCGCGCCGGCATTCCCGCCTTGACCCGCCACCACCGGAAGAAAAACGGCCAACACCGTAATCCGCGCAATGATATCCTCAAACAGCGCCACCACCGATGCCGCCATAAAGGCCGTCAAAAGGTTCACGTGAAGCCACGGCAGGCGTTTTTTGACACTGAAGAGAATCGGCGAAAACGCACGCTCGTCTCCACCGGCACCGAAGAGTTTTTGAAGATCTTCCGTCGCCTCTTCCTGCATCTCGCCGATGATCTGGTCCGATTTGACCGCTCCGATAAGCCTCCCGTCACGCTCAACAACGGGCGCCGCGAAGAACCTGCGCGCCGAAAGCTCCCGCGCGATATCCTCCCGGTCCATGAACGCGTCCACCGCAAACACCTTTTTCCGCATGACGCGCTCCAGCACATCCCCATCCTCAGCGAGAAGCATGTCGCGCATATTCATCACGCCCACCAGGCGCTGTTCATCATCGATGACGTACACATAAAAAGCATTGAAGCCCTTCGCGGTGAGCTCACGGATTTTGCGGACCGCGTCGCGGACCTTGATATCGCGATGAAGGGCTATGTACTCCCGGGACATGATCCGCCCGGCGCTGCCCTCAGGATAGGCCAGGATCTCGCGAATTTCCTTCTTCAGATTCGGCTCGGCCGCTTCCAGGAACGCCAGACGCTGTTCTTCAGGAAGCTCCAGGAGAATATCCGCGCTGCGCTGGGCGTCCAGGCGGCTGACGATGGGGACAAACACCTCGCCGTGGAGTTCTCTCAGAAGGCGTCCCGCGTAGGAGGTCTCCACGTGTCTCAGGATCCTTGCGGCGGCGTCCGGCCCGATCGCGCCCAACAATTCCGAGGCCTGGGCGTCTTCGAGTGATTCCACATGCTTCGCGCAGGCAATCGGATCCGCTTCGCTCATTCGTTGAATCACGAGCATTGCGGTCTCGGTCGCAGGCATGGGGGTATCCCGGTCTATTCGGCGGCTGCCGGCTGCGCCACCTGAGTGGGTTTCGGCTGTGATGTTTTCTCGAGACGCACGTCCACATACAGAGGATCAAAATAGTCGAAGGTGAATTTCTTCGGGTATGACAGGTTCTCCGAATAGAGACGGATGCGCTGAATCCCGTCCTGCAACTGATACTTCACCAGCAGTTTGATGTCCTCGTCCGTCATAAAGAAGAAGGCGCTTCGCGGCCCGTGGAAGGTCACCTCCACCACTCGCGGGCTCACTTCGCGGACGTTCCAGTCCTTGGGCGCCTCAATGGTTGTGGCGGGCACCGTGAAGGAACGATAAATCACGCGGGAACTGTGGACATTCACGAACCACAAACCAACCGCCAACGAAAGGGCGATGAGCTTCTCCTTGAAATTCCGCTTGGCGATTTCTTCCCAGGGTTTGAGCTTCTCAACCGGATGCATCTCTTCCAAAAAGCGGTTGAGCACCACCGATAACTCCTCCGCTCCCGTCACCCGCCGCAGCCGCCCCGAGCGGGCAAAAGAAATTGTGCCCCGTTCTTCCGATACCACTACACACATGGCATCACAGTGTTCTGAGAGGCCCAGCGCGGCGGAATGTCTCGTCCCGTGTGCACCCACGTCACGGAGATTCCTGGAGAGCGGCACATGCGCCGCAAAGAGCCGGATGGCATCTCCGTCCACGATCATCGCCCCGTCGTGGCCCGGCGAACTCGGATCAAAAAGACTTCGTACCAACGGCTCGGAAATGGCTCCGTTGATGTGAATCCCGCCGTCAATGTGCCGGTCGAGGGTATCCCGCCCCTTCACCACAATCAGCGCGCCGATACGGGCCTTTGCCATCTCGGCAACAGCTCGGGTCACTATACCTACTTCCCGGTGCTCCGCCGGAGCTTCACGGCGCCGGGCAAATTCACGAGGGCTCGTACTCCACCGGCTCACCCTTTCGAAGAAGGATTTAAGCTCCTCCTGAAAAATCACAACCAGCGCCACCAGGAACACCGCGAAGAACTTCTCGAAGATCATCGTCGTCATCACCAGATTCAACTGACGCATAAAGAGATAGAGCGCCGCAATGATGAGAATTCCGGTGAGGACCGATGCGGTACGGGTGCGCTTGAACCACACCAGAGCCGTATAAATCAAAAACGTCAGAATCGCCATGTCCAAAAAACCCGCGAATCCGATTTCCTGAATCGTGGAGAGAATCTGACGATGAAAGTCCATGCGCTATGCCTTCGGGGCTGTTCGGGCCGCGAACTCCCTCAGCCAGTCGTTGTCCGTTCCCGATCCGACATACAGCGTCGTGTGCGGGAATGGGATTTCAATCCCCAGCTCGTCGAATTTATTCTTTAATCGCCGCTTGAATTCCCGGGATACCTCCCACTGCTTGATCGGCAGGGTCTTGATGCGGCACTTGATCGTAACCTGAGAACTGCCGAAGTCGTCCACACCCAGCATTTCCATGTCATCAAGAATCAGACGGCTGAAGTAAGGGTCTTTGCGCATCCCGGCGGCAAGCTCCTTGATGACTTTCATCACACGGTCCACGTTCTCCTTGTACGCCACGCCGATATTGAAGAGCGCCTGAGAAAACCCCTTGGTGAAGTTGACCACCGTCTTGATTTCACCGTTGGGAATGATGATTACCCGACCTTCGAGATCCCTGAGCGAAGTGATCCGGAGATTGATGTTCTCTACGAGCCCGCCGTAATCACCGATTTTGACGACATCATTAATGCGGTACTGTCCCTCGAGAAGAATAAAGATGCCGTTGATGATGTCGCGGATGAGGTACTGACCGCCAAAGCCGAAGGCCACACCCGCGATCCCGGCGCCGGCCACAAGCGGCGTGACAGCCACATTGAATTCCTTCAG
>JADGBA010000148.1 GCA_015231685.1 Candidatus Omnitrophota bacterium
TTGGACGGCCTGTTCTATACGATCGGGCAGGAGGAGACAAAGATCCGACAGAATCCCGCGGCACGCACGACGGAGCTTTTGAAGAAGGTATTCACGAGTTGATAGGCGGCGTCAGCCGCGGGGACAGTCCCTCAAGCGAATGTAGATCTGGGGACTGTCCCCAGATCTAAAACCACATGCGGGACTGTCCTCGCGGTTGCGGTAGAGCGGGGACTGTCCCCAGATCCAAAACCACACGCGGGACTGTCCTCGCGGTTGCGGTAGAGCGGGGACTGTCCCCAGATCTAAAACCACATGCGGGACTGTCCCCGCGGTTGTCGTACTAAAGTAGAGGAGAACCCACAATGAAACGCATTCTAGCCGTACTCACGATGATGGTGTTTGTGCTCGGAACCACCCCGGCGGTGTTTGCCGCCAACGACGCCGGTCAGGCGCAGAAAATTGCTTCCCAGTTGAAAGTCGAAAGCGCCAAGGCGAAGAAGGATGCCGAAAAAGCCGCCAAGAAGGCCGAAAAGGAAGCCAAAAAAGCCGCCAAGAAGGCCGAAAAGGAAGCCAAAAAAGCCAAGAAGGCCGCCGAGAAAGCTGCCAAAAAGGCCGAAAAAGAGGCCAAGAAAGCTGCCAAGGAAGCCAAGAAGGCCGCCAAAAATCTGATGAAATGAACTTATGGGGGATTCGCATAATGAAGATGCTCAAGGAGTTCAAAGACTTTGCCATGAAGGGCAATGTCGTGGATATGGCGGTCGGTATCATTATCGGCGGAGCGTTCGGCAAAATCGTCTCTTCGCTCGTCAATGATGTCATCATGCCGCCCATTGGAACGCTTTTGGGGGGTGTGAATTTTTCCGATCTTTTCATCAACCTCGGAAATGTTCCTTATGACACGCTGATCCTTGCACAGGAAGCCGGAGCTCCGACCTTGAATTATGGTGCTTTCATCAACACGGTCATCAACTTCCTCATTGTTGCATTCTCGATCTTCATGATGATCAAGGTCATGAACGCCACGAAGAAGAAGGAAGCTGAGGCCCCGAAGGCCCCGCCGGCTCCGCCTAAAGAAGAAGTTCTTCTGACGGAAATCCGGGACCTGCTGAAGAAGAACCGCGCTTAAGCGGAGGGGATTATTGCGGCGCAGCGTGCCGGGTTATGACGACCCTGATTCTGGACGGATACAACGTCATTCATGCTGTCGGGTTTCTCCAGGCTGAGATGAGGCGTGGGCCCGAGACGGCTCGTTTGAGCCTGCGGTTGATTTGCACGCAGTATCTCTGCCGCTACAAAGGGGTCAAGGCGGCTATTATCGTTTATGACGGTGCGGGACGGGGCGCAACCAGGGATGCGCGTGCGCGGCATGGGGTGACAGAGGTGTTTTCCGGTGCCGGCGAAGAGGCTGATGACAGGATCGTGAGCCTGATCCGCGATCGTGCGGACCGGGCCGATTGCACGGTTGTGACCAATGACAACTATGTCAGCAACAACTCCCGGGCCCACGGGGCCTCCGTGATGAGCGTGGGCGAATTTCAAAGGCGGATTGATCCGGGCCCGAAGCCAGACAGCCGGCGTGGCCGTAACGCTTCGGCGGAATCCCCGGACGCAGGTCGCGAGCTGACCCAAAAACAAAAAAAAGAGATCACTGACGAATACCGCAGGCAGTTGTTCGGTCAGTGAACGCATTCAGGGAGGGTTGAGTATGAGCGTCGAACCGTATCTGGAAAAGGTGGGCGGTTGGGTGATGACGAGCGGGATCAAGATACTTATCATCGCATTTCTTCTCATGATCACGCTTCAGATGGTGCGCCTTGTGGCGTCTTCCTTTGCCAAGGCCATGAAGCGCCCCGGTGCGGATGAGGATTTCCAAAAGCGCGCGGATACGCTCAAAGGAATCATTCAGGGCACGCTCAGTGTGGTGGTGATCGTGGTGGGCCTCACGATGCTGCTGGGTGAGCTGGGCATCGAGATCGGCCCCATCATCGCGGCAGCCGGTGTTCTGGGGCTGGCGGTCGGATTCGGCGCCCAGAAGGTGGTGGAAGACGTGATCGGCGGATTCTTTATTCTGCTCGAGGACCAGATCCGGGTCGGGGACGTGGTCCAGATCGGCGACAAGGGCGGGCTGGTGGAGAAGGTCAGCTTGCGAATGGTGGTCTTGAGGGATCTTGCCGGCAACGTGCACTTTATCCGTAACGGTGCGGTTGGGGTCGTGACCAACATGACCAAGGAATATTCGCGCTACGTCTTTGATATCGGCGTGGCCTACCGTGAGAACGTCGATGACGTGATCGAGGTCGTCAAGCAGGTCGACGCGGAGCTTCGCAAGGATCCTGTATTCGGTCCCGATATTCTCGAGCCCATCGAGATCCTCGGACTCGACAAATTCGGTGATTCGTCGGTGATCATCAAGGCCCGCACCAAGACCAAGCCTATCAAACAGTGGGCCGTGGGCCGGGAATTCAACCGTCGATTGAAGAAGCGGTTCGACGAGAAGGACATCGAGATTCCTTTCCCGCATGTGACGATTTACGCCGGTAAAGATAAAAAGGGTCAATCTCCCGCGCTCAATATCGCTCAAGCTCGTTGAGATCTGCTCCATGCGTGACATCACCTCCTTTGCATGAAACAGGCGCTGTAGACTGTTCCGGAGACATTTGCGCACGGTATACCTGATTTTATGTGTGTCAAATTAAGATATGTTAAAAGGTGCTTAAAATTATAAATTAATTCGAACCCTTGAATTTCAGACTTCGGTTATGGATACTTCACCTGTAGAGGCAAATAAATGGGATTCGGCTATTCTTTGACGCACATACAATATGGAATCTGTCCTCGCGCCGTTCGAAGTTGCGGTAGCCGGGGCGTTGACACCAATCCAGGAGGCGGCGATGTTTTTTACGAATTCTAATTTCAAACATTCAATAAGAATCATTTCAGTCATCACGTCCATGATATTTTTTGGGCAGGAGTTGTCATTGGCGGCCCCCGGAATGGGTGTGTCCACGCCCGTGAACGCGGCGGGGGTGCTGGGCCTGGAGGAAGTCATCAATAACCCCGAGCGGCTTCGCGTGCCTTTTGAACACGTTTCTCTCAAAGAAGTTCACAAGGGGCAAAGCGGAAAACTCGTGATTCTGATTGAAGACGCGCACGCCAATTACGGCGGGCAGATGTCGCTTGCCGGTGCGTTGGACCAGCTCATGAGCGATT
>JADGBA010000149.1 GCA_015231685.1 Candidatus Omnitrophota bacterium
AGGGCTTCCGGGGCGAGCGGATTCTTGGATCGGACGTTTCGTTCGATATCGAGATTAAAATGGGAGCAGGAGCTTTTGTTTGCGGAGAGGAAACGGCGCTCATTCATTCCATCGAGGGTTCCCGCGGCATGCCGCGGCCCCGGCCGCCGTACCCGTCGATCCGCGGACTTTTTGGCTGTCCGACACTCATCAACAACGTCGAGACCTGGGCCAATATCCCGGTGGTGATTCTTGACGGACCCGAGTGGTTTTCTTCCATCGGTACCGAGAAGAGCAAGGGGACCAAGGTCTTTGCCCTGGCCGGCAAGGTCAAGAACACGGGCCTTGTGGAAGTCCCGATGGGCACCACGCTCCGGCAGATCATCTTCGGGGTCGGCGGCGGTGTACCGAACGGCAAAAAGTTCAAGGCCGCGCAGATCGGGGGGCCTTCCGGCGGCTGCATCACCGAGCCGGATTTGGACACCCAGGTGGACTACGAAACCCTTCGGGCCAAAGGCGCCATGATGGGTTCCGGCGGGATGATCGTCGTCGACGAGGATTCCTGCATGGTCGGGATGGCGAAGTTTTTTCTCGAATTCACCCAGAACGAGTCCTGCGGCAAATGCGTGCCGTGCCGGGAAGGCACGAAGCGCATGCTCGAGATCCTCGAGCGTCTGACCGACGGTCGCGGCGCCGAAGGAGACATCGAGAAGCTCGAGCGTCTCGGCGCGATGATCAAGAAGTCCTCGCTCTGCGGGCTCGGTCAGTCGGCGCCCAATCCGGTGCTTTCGACCATCAAGAATTTCCGCCACGAATACGAAGAGCATATCCGGGACAAAAAATGCACCGCCGGAGAATGCACGGCGATGATTCGTTACGAGATCACGGAAGACTGCGTGGGCTGCACGCTGTGCAAGCGCGCGTGTCCCGTGGGGGCGGTGAGCGGCAAGGTGAAGGAACGCCACGCGATCGATCAGGCCGCGTGCATCAAATGCGGACGCTGTTTTGACGCGTGCAAAGTCGGCGCGGTCGTCAAAGTTTAAACAACGAGAGGTCAACGAACATGAGCACAACGGAAACCACCAAGAAGATCAAGATTCACATCAACGGCCGGCCGTATGAAGTCACCGCCGGTCAGACGATCATGCAGGCCGCTGATCAGCACGGATTTCATATCCCGCGGCTTTGTTACCATCCGAAGCTGTCCATCGAGGGCGCGTGCCGGGTGTGCATCGTCGAAGTCGAGGGCGCGGCCAACTTTGTTGCTTCCTGCGCATATCCTGTGGCGGACGGCATGAAGATCAATACCAATTCGCAGGAGCTACGCCGGGCGCGTCGCGATATCGTTGAGCTGATTCTGGACAACCATCCGCTGGACTGCCACACCTGCGACCGTAACGGTACCTGCGAATTGCAGCGTCTGGCCTACGCGATGGGGATTCGGCACCGCCACTTCGAAGGAGAAAAGAAATGCTACAACAAGGACCTCTCTTCTCCGTCGGTGATTCGCGATCCCAACAAGTGCATTCTCTGCGGGCGCTGCGTGCGTGTGTGCGAAGAAATCCAGGGCGTGACCGCCCTCTCTCAGGCTCACCGGGGTTTCAAGACCGTGGTGATGCCGGCCTATGACATGCCTTTCGCCGAGAGTGTGTGTTCCAACTGCGGCCAGTGCGTCAACGTGTGCCCGACCGCGGCGTTTCTGGAAAGGAACTACACGCAGGAGCTTTTCGAAAAATTGAACGACCCGTCCATCATCAAGGTCGCCCAGGTGGCGCCGTCGGTTCGCGCGGCGATCGGGGAGGCGTTCGGCTTCGCTCCCGGCAAGGCCATGGAAAAAGAAACCGCGGCGGCCCTCAGAAAGCTCGGTTTCGATTATGTCTTCGATACCCAGTTCGCGGCTGACTTGACGATCATGGAAGAGGCCAGTGAGTTTTTGGAGCGCCTCGGCGGTAAAGGAAAGCTCCCGATGATTACCTCCTGTTCCAGCGCCTGGATGAAGTACGTGGAGCAGTTCTTCCCGGATCTCTTGGACAATGTCTCCACCTGCAAGTCCCCGATGTCGATGATGGGGGCGCTCCTGAAGACCTATTTTCCGGAGAAGGCGAAGCTCGACCCGGCGAAGATTTTTGCGGTTGCCGTCATTTGCTGCACGGCCAAGAAGTACGAGGCCGAGCGCCCGGAACTTCTTGTCGACGGGGTACGGTCCACCGATCTTGTCGTCACGACCCGTGAAGCGGCCTGGATGATCAAGTCAGCCGGCATTGACTTCGTCAACATCAAGGGTGAGGATTTTGATGAACCTCTCGGCCTTTCTTCGGGCGCGGGCGCGATCTTCGGCACCACGGGGGGCGTGATGGAAGCGGCCATCCGCACAGCGTATGAGATGTACACCGGCGAGACGCTCATGGATATCGAACTCGACGCGGTGAGGGGCCTGAAAGGGATCAAGGAAGGAACCCTCAAGATCGACAAAACCGAAGTTCGTATCGCCGTTGCCCACGGTTTGGGGAACGCGTCGGCGCTTCTGGAGGTCGTGCGCAAGGACCCCAATCGTTACCACTTCATCGAGATCATGGGCTGCCCCGGCGGGTGTGTCGGAGGGGGAGGCCAGCCTTACGCGGGGTCCCACTGTGTGCCGTTGGACGGGGAGGCTCTCAAAAAGCGCGCGGAAGCGCTCTACAGCATTGACCGCGGCCGTACGATCCGCCGCAGTCACGAGAACCCCGATGTGCAGCGGCTCTACAAGGAGTATCTGGGCCGGCCTCTGAGCGCCAAATCGCACAAGCTTCTGCATACGCATTACGCCGCGAAGAAGCCCCGGGGCATCATCTCGCAGGAAATCAAGTCGCGATAATCCACAAAAAACCAGGAGAACGGACGATGTGTTCAAAATCATGCACGTGCAGCAAGGAAGACAAGCGCAGGGAGCTTCTGGCTTTTATGCGGGAGACGAAGGAGAAGCCGCACCGGGAATCCTATCTCATTGCGATTCTTCACAAAGCCCAGGAGCTTTACGGGTATCTGGACCGCGAGGTCATGGACGAAGTGGCCGAGGAGATGTCCATACCCACCTCGCACATCTGGGGAGTCGCGACGTTTTATCACTTCTTTAATCTCACGCCCCCCGGCAAGCACACGGTCCACGTGT
>JADGBA010000017.1:0-6866 GCA_015231685.1 Candidatus Omnitrophota bacterium
TCGCTGAAGGAGTTGGCGGATTTGCAGGGATGCGCCGCCGGGACCAATAACGAGAATTACCAAATATAGATGAAGGAGGGGGTATGAAAAGGATCGCCGGCAACATTACAGAGCTCATTGGAAAGACGCCGCTTGTCCGCTTAAACCGTGTCACCGCCGGTTGCGAAGCCACGGTTGCCGCCAAGTTGGAGTCTTTTAACCCCGTGTCCTGCGTTAAGGAGCGCATCGGTCTTGCGATGATCGAAGATGCCGAGGCCAAGGGGCTTCTCAGTAAGGATTCGGTGGTGATTGAGCCGACCAGCGGTAACACCGGAATTGCGCTTGCTTTTGTTTGTGCCGTAAAAGGGTATAAACTGATTCTGACGATGCCGGAGACCATGAGTATCGAACGCCGCCGGATTCTCAAGATATTCGGAGCGGAGCTTGTGCTGACGCCCGGACCTGAGGGAATGAAGGGCGCCATCAGCAAAGCTGAAGCGCTTCTGAAGGAAACGCCCAACGCGTTTATGCCGCAGCAGTTCAATAATCCGGCCAACGTCAAGGTCCACCGGGAGACGACCGCCGAGGAGATCTGGAACGACACGGCCGGTGAGGTGGATATTCTGGTGGCCGGTGTCGGAACCGGCGGGACGGTTACCGGCGTGGGCGAAGTCCTGAAAAAGCGCAAGGGTTCTGTTAAGGTGGTGGCGGTCGAACCGAAGGGTTCGCCGGTTCTCTCCGGCGGATCGCCCGGCCCGCACAAGATTCAGGGCATCGGCGCGGGGTTTGTGCCGAAGATTTACAGGCCGGAACTCGTGGATGAAGTGATTCAGGTGACGGAAGAGGATTCGGGTGCGACGGCGCGGCGGCTTGCGCGCGAAGAAGGTATACTCGTCGGAATCTCATCCGGAGCGGCGGCCTGGGCAGCCCTCGAAGTCGCGAAGCGGCCCGAGAACAAGGGCAAGCTCATTGTTGTGGTTCTTCCGGATTCGGGGGAACGGTATCTTTCGACGTGGCTTTTTCCGGAATAATAAAGGACAGGGAGAAAAGTATGGAACCGGGTTTGGAGCGCTATTCGCGTCAGATTCTTTTTAGTGGAGTGGGTGAGGCAGGTCAGAAGAAACTTCTGGCGAGCCGCATTGTCGTGATCGGCTGCGGGGCGCTGGGGACCGTGCAGGCCAACGCCCTGGTGCGTTCAGGCATCGGCGATGTGGTGATTGTCGACCGGGACTACGTGGAGGAGAATAACCTTCAGCGTCAGATTCTCTTCGATGAGGAGGATGTGCGTCAGAAGCTTCCGAAGGCCGTTGCGGCGGAGCGCAAATTGAAGCTCATCAATTCAAAGGTCCGGGTCACGTCGATCGTGGCGGACGTGAATCACAAAAACATCGAGAGCCTTGTCGGGCCGGCGGATTTGGTGATGGACGGCGTGGACAACTTCGAGACGCGTTTGTTGCTGAACGATGTGTGTGTCAAAAATAACAAACCCTGGATTTACGGGGCATGCATCGGCAGTTATGGAATCACGATGCCGGTGATTCCCGGAAAGACACCCTGCGTCCGGTGTGTGTTCGAGACGGCCCCGCCGCCGGGACTCACCCCCACGTGCGATACGGCGGGCATTCTCTCGAGTACGGTGAATCTCGTCGCCTCGCTTCAGGTGGCCGAAGCGATGAAAATCCTGATGGGGCAGGAAGACAAGCTGCACCGGGATCTTGTGGCCTTTGATCTCTGGGCGAATATGTTCAAGACGCTTCACGTGTCTAAAGGGCCGAAGCCGGATTGCCTGTGTTGCGGCCAGAGAAACTTCGAATACCTGGATGCCAAGGATGAGCAGGCCACCTTCGCGACGTCGCTTTGCGGCCGTAACGCGGTGCAGGTGAACCGCGGTGAATCCATGAGGGTCGAATTCGATTCGCTCGCTCAAAGGCTTGAGGGTGTCGCTGAAGTCAGTCACAATGACTTTATTCTGACCTTCAAAGTGGACGGCTTCGAGGTTTCGGTTTTCACCGACGGCCGGGCCATCATCAAGGGCTCCAATGATCCTGCGGTCGCGCGGAGCGTGTACTCCAAATACATAGGAAGCTGACATGATTTATCTGGACAACGCGGCAACATCCTTTCCCAAACCGCAGGCAGTATATGACCGGATTGCGACGTTCATGAAGGAGCAGGGGGCGAATCCGGGCCGTTCCGGTTACCGCCTGGCCACCGATTGCGAGAAGATGATCGGTGCTGCCCGTCATGAGATCACGCGTTTTTTTGGGGGGGAGGATTCCGAGCGGCTTATCTTCTGTATGAACGCCACCGATGCGCTCAACATTGCCATTAAAGGGGTGCTCCGGCAGGGCGACCATGTGGTGACGACGCACCTTGAGCATAACTCGGTTTCGCGCCCGTTGAACCGTTTGGAGCATGACGGTGTGATCGAGATCACCCGTGTGATGCATAACTCCGAAGGCGTCGTGGATCCGGTTGAGATTCGGCAGGCCGTCAAGGCCAACACAAGGCTGGTTGCTCTGACACACGCTTCGAATGTGCTCGGCACCATCCAGCCGGTTGCCGAGATCGGAAGGCTTGTCGCAGAAACGGAAGCGTTTTTTTTGGTGGATTCGGCGCAGACCGCCGGGGTTGTGGAGATCAATGCGAAGGAAATGAAGATTGATCTTTTGGCTTTTCCGGGACACAAGGCGCTCTTCGGACCGACCGGCACCGGAGGACTCCTTGTCGGCCCCGGCATTGATGTGGCGGTCTTCAGGGAAGGGGGAACGGGCGGGGATTCCTCCTCGCCGCTTCAGCCGGAGGGTTATCCCCACCGCCTCGAGGGCGGCACGCCCAATACTCTTGGGATCGCGGCGTTGCTTGAAGGCGTGCGCTTTGTGGCCGCCGAAGGGTGCGCAAAAATTCTCCAGCACGAGCAGGCGCTCATCGCGCGATTTCTGGGAGCCCTTCAGGGTGTCAGCCCGATCACGGTCTATGGATCCAAAAACCCGGCCCATCACGTCGGGACCGTGTCCGTGAACTTAAGCTCGATCAGCCCGCAGGAGGCCGGGACCATTCTGGATCAGTCCTTCGGCATTGCCGTTCGAAGCGGCCTGCACTGTGCGCCTTATGCGCATCGCTCGATCGGGACGTATCCGGAGGGGACGCTTCGTTTCAGCCCCGGATATTTCAATACCGCGGAAGAAATTGACGCCGCCTCCGCCGCGCTTGCCAAATTGGCCGCAAGTTTCTAATCTATTCCTCATGCTTTTTCACGCCGGGCACAGGAATCTCAGGCCTTTCTTAGGGTGCGCGCTTACTCTGATGTTTTGGGGATGCGCGGGTACCGGGGCCTATGTTGTCCGGCAGAACACTGCGCAGGATTTGGCAGATCGCGGGAGACTGACGCGGACGGTCCTCCCTGCGGGTGAATTCCATTTGACGGCTTTTTCACGAACCTCTGATCCGGCCCGGCCATTGCGTATTTATATCGAAGGGGACGGGTATGCCTGGGTGAGCCGGTCGCGGCCGTCAAACGATCCCACACCCATCGATCCGGTTGCGCTGCGTTTGGCGGCGGCAGACCCATACCCCAATGTCGTTTATCTGGCCCGGCCGTGCCAGTACGGGAGCCTGACGGCGGATGATGCCTGCAACCCTTTCTACTGGACTGAAGGACGCTTCTCTGAGGAAGTGATTCGTTCCGCGAACGAGGCCGTAGGAGGGCTTGCTGCGGAGGGCGGTTTCCAAAAAATTGAGCTTATCGGTTATTCCGGCGGCGCCGCGATCGCGGTGCTTGTTGCCGCGCGCCGTCATGATGTCGCGGCGATTCGGACCGTGGCGGGAGATCTGGACAACGGGCGCTTGATCCGCATCCATTCTCTCAGTCCGATGGAAGCCTCTCTGGAGCCTCTTGATGCCGCTGCCGGGCTGGGCAACATCCCGCAAATTCACTTTGTCGGCGAATCGGATAAGGTGGTACCCTTGGAAGTGGCGCGTAGTTTTGTGGACAAGCTGCCCCCCGGATCAAGTGCCCGGATCGTGACGGTTCCGGGTGCAAGTCACGGGAAGGGCTGGGCTGAACGATGGAAGAATCTACTGGAGGAATGACATGGACCGCGAACGGATCATCCGCATCTTTGCGGGGACGATGGTTTTGGCCAGTCTGGTGCTCGGACTCAAGGTGAATCACTGGTGGTTCCTTTTGACGGCGTTTGTGGGCGTCAATCTGTTGCAGTCCGGCATCACCAATTGGTGTCTTTTGGAGGATGTTCTTAAGAAGCTGGGAGTCAAGGGCCGCGGACAAATCTGACAGTGGTTTCACCAGAGCTCTTTTCTCGTGCTTATCCGTCGGGGATATGGTATATAAAGAATCTTAAAATCCCCTCTCGAACCTAGGAGAAAAGGCGCACACCATGGACAGATACGTCACGCTCAAGAAAACCAGCTTCAACGATTTTATCGCCAAACTCGCCACGATCGAACAAGTCGTGGCACCCGTCTCCAAAGGGTACGGGCAGTATGCTTTTGAACCGGTGACCGGCGGAGAATCGGTGGCCGTGAAGCACCTTCCGACCATTCTGCCGCCCAAGAAATATTTCATGCCTCAGCGCGAAGACATTGTGGCCTTCAACAAGAAGGAACACAGCTGGACGCCGCTGGCCCAGACCGAGAAGATGGCGATCTTCGGGGTTCACACGTGTGACCTCGCGGGGATTCAGGAACTGAACATGGTGTTCAACACGCGTCCGCGCGACATGAACTACCTCGCCCGCAAGAACAAAATCGCGATTATCGGTATTGAGTGCAACGAATACTGTGATGAATACGCCAGTTGTCATGTGATGGAAAACCATCTGCCGAAGGGCGGGTACGACCTCTTCTTTACGGACATCGGCGAGGCGTACATAGTGCACGTCAACACCCAGATCGGCGACGGGATTATTGGCGGCACGGGACTCTTCGCTGAGGCTTCGGACGCGGATCACAAAAAACTTGAGCAGCTGAGGGAGGCCAAGCGCAAGATATTTAAGAATGAGGTCAAGGTGGATCATCAGGGGCTGAAGCCTCTTTTTGAGAAATCCTACGAGAGCAAGGTTTGGGATGATCTCGACAAACGTTGTGTTTCGTGCGGCAATTGCACCAACGTTTGTCCGACCTGCTACTGCTTCGACATGAAGGACGAAATTGATCTGGACCTGAACGCCGGGACCCGCACTCGGGTCTGGGACTCCTGCCAGAGCGAGGAATTTGCCGAGGTTTCGGGCGGTGAAAACTTCCGCGAAGAGCGGGGCGCGCGCCAGCGCCACCGTTATATGCGCAAGTTCAATTACCCGGTAACGCGCTACAGCCGGTACTTCTGTACCGGATGCGGCCGTTGCAGCCGGACCTGCATGGCCAAGATCAATCTCAAGGAAACGATCAACGCCCTAGCCGAGGACAAATCATGAAAACCGAGACGCTAAAGGAATCCTCCTATATCACCAAAGCCGCCAAGGTTCTCCGGGCCAAAAAGGTCACCGAGATGGAGAAGTTTTTGGAGATCACGCTGCCGGGGGGCGAAAGCCTGGACCATGAGCCCGGGCAATTCGTGATGGTGGCTATTCCCGGAATCGGGGAAGCGCCCATCTCGGTTTCTTCCTCACCCACGAAGCGCGGTTCGTTTGATCTTGTGGTCCGTAATGCCGGCGCGGTAACGGCGGCGATGCATAAGCTTGAAGCCGGAGATACGGTGGGGATTCGAGGGCCATTCGGACGAGGGTTTTCGACGCAGATTCTTGAAGGAAATGACCTCCTTTTTGTCGCGGGCGGTCTCGGGATCGTGCCTTTAAGGTCGCTCATCAACTACGTTATCGACAACCGCCGGGACTTCGGGAAGGTCAGCCTTCTTCTCGGATGCAAGACGTCCAAGGATATGCTCTTCGGTGATGAGGTGAGCGAATGGGGAAAACGGCTGGATGTGAACTTCAGCTGCACGGTGGACCGTTCTGATCCCGAATGGAAGGGCAATGTCGGACTCATCACGACGCTGATTCCCGGCGTGACGCTGACGCCGGACCGGACCTTTGCGGTTGTGGTCGGTCCTCCGATCATGTACAAGTTTGTGATTCAGGAGCTTCTTAGGAAGAAGATCCCCGAGCGTCAGATTATTCTGTCGCTCGAGCGGCACATGAAGTGCGGTGTCGGCAAGTGCGGACATTGTCAGATGAACGGAGTCTACTGCTGCCAGGAGGGCCCCGTGTTCAATTACGAAGAAATCAAAAACAACATCGAGGCGCTCTAGACATGAAAAAGACCAAAGTCGCTTTTTTTGATTTTGCCTGCTGTGAAGGGTGCCAGCTGCAGGTCGCCAATATCGGCGAGCTGCTCCTGGATGTCCTGGATAAGATCGAGCTCGTGAATTTCCGCGAGGTCATGTCAGAGCGGAGTGATGATTATGACGTCGCGGTCGTCGAGGGCAGCATCACGGACCGTCACGCGGTGGAGCGCATCAAGAAGATCCGCTCGATCGCCAAGGTCGTCATCGCGTACGGTTCCTGCGCGACGATCGGCGGCGTGAACGGCATGAAGAACAACTTCAATCTGGATGACATCCGCAAGAGCGTTTACGGCAAGCAGGCCGAATATTTCGACACGATCCCGACCCGCGCGGTGCATCAAGTCGTGAAGGTGGATTACTTCGTACACGGTTGTCCCGTGTATATCCCCGAATTCGTCAAGGTTCTCAAATGCGCCCTCTCCGGAACGCCGTATCGCGTGCCGGATCATTCGGTCTGTGTCGAATGCAAGCTGAACGAAAATGTCTGCATGTACGACCGGGGGGTAAGCTGTCTGGGGCCGGTGACCCGTGCCGGGTGTAATTCCTGGTGCATCAACAACGGAAATATCTGCTACGGCTGCCGGGG
>JADGBA010000017.1:7035-12461 GCA_015231685.1 Candidatus Omnitrophota bacterium
GTGGAATACCTGACCCGCGTTGAGGGTCACGGCAATATCGTCGTCAATGTGAAGGACAGTAGGCTCGAAGAATGCCGTCTGGATATTGTGGAGTCCCCGAGATTTTTTGAGGGGATGCTCCGCGGCCGTTCGATCTTTGAGGCGCAGCACATCACTTCGCGCATTTGCGGGATCTGCTCCTGCGGACACACGCTGGCCTCCATTCAGGCCGCGGAGAACGCGATCGGATTCAAACCCTCGCCGCAGACGGTGGCGCTCCGGAAGTTTCTGCTTCACATGGAAACCCTGGACAGCCACATTCTCCACATCTATCTCCTGGTGGCGCCGGATCTTCTCGGAGTGAAGAGTTTTGTGCCTCTTATCGAGACACACAACGAGGTGGTGCGGCGGGCGCTTCGGATGAAGAAGACCTGCAATGATGTTTGTGATGTTCTGGTCGGAAGACACGTGCATCCGATTTCGTGCATCGTGGGCGGTTTCACGAAGCTTCCGTCCGAAGCGGACCTGGACAAGATGCTCGAGTACCTGCGGCTCTTCGAGGCGGATATGGAGCCGACACTGGAGCTTTGCAAGACGCTCAAGTTCCCGGATTTTGAACGTTCCACCGAATATGTGGGGCTGGTGAACGATTCCAAGGAGTACCCCTTCTACGAGGGCGACATCGGCACGACCGACGGTGTGCGCAAGAAGAAAGAGGAATACCGGACCATCACCAACGAATTCATCGTGCCGCATTCCTCCGCCAAACACGCCAAGTGCAGCCGTGAATCCTACATGGTGGGCGCCCTGGCGCGGGTGAACCTCAATTATTCGAAGCTTCTGCCCAAGGCCAAAGCCGTGGCGGATCTTCTGGGGATGAAGCCCATCGTCACCAACACCTACCTGAACACCGCAGCGCAGCTTGTGGAGTGCGTGCACTGTCTGGAGGACTCGATCCGTATTCTGGAAGAGTTCAAGAGCAAAGGTGTGAATCAGGAAGAGCGCGTGGTTGTGGGTCTGAATGAGAAAGGTCCCATACCCGTCAAGGCCGGACGCGGGGTAGGCGCGGTGGAAGTGCCCCGAGGGATTCTCTTCCACGATTATCAGGTGGACGACAAAGGTAAGATCATCGAAGCCAACTGCATTATTCCGACGTCGCAAAACGTCAATAATATCGAGCAGGACATGAAAAAACTGGTCCCGGAGATTCTGGATCTTAAGGACGAGGAGATCACGCTGCGGCTTGAGATGCTGGTGCGCGCGTACGATCCATGCATTTCCTGTTCGGCGCATTTTTTGGATGTCAAATTCATCAACCGCTGATCTGGGCCTGAACCTGGGTTCGCCCCGGGCGGACCTGATCCTGACAGCCGGTAATGTGTGGAGACGTGATGACGGGGCGGGCCCTTACGTTGCTTCGCGGCTGCGCGCGCTTGGGAGCCGGGCGGTTGTGGATGCCGGTGAGCGCCCGGAAGACATCATGGATGAAGTGGTCGCGCGACATCCCCGCCATGTGATTCTGGTGGATGCGGCGGATTTCGGCTCCTTTCCCGGCGATATTCGCGCCATTCCCGAAGAGGCGCTCCCCGAAACTTCCTTAAGTACCCACCGGATTCCGTTAAGTGTGGTCGCGCGGCTTTTTCAGAAGGACACGGGATGCAAGTTGACCTTTGTCGGAATCCAGTGCGGGGATATCTCTATGGGCGAGGGGTTAACCGAAGAAGTGCGCCTGGCTTGTGAACGGTTGGCGGCTTTTCTGCGAAACGGAACCGGATAATGTGCTACGCCATTCCAGGCAAAATCAAATCCATTGAAGGCCGTACCGTCACTGTCGATTACTTCGGTGAGGAACGCAGGGCCCTGAACGAAATCCAGAATCTCACCGTGGGAGATTATATCTATGCTCAGGGCGGGTATGTCGTCCAGCGGATCGCGCCGGATGATGCCCGAGAAATTCTCGATGTCTGGAAGGAGACCTTCTTTGATCTTCAGGACGTCGATGTGCGGCTCTCGAGGATCGACTTGGACCGCTCAAACCTGTCTTCCAAGACGGGGCTTATTCTGGATCTGGCTCTGGAAGGGCGGACACCCAAGAAGGAGGCGCTGGAATATCTTCTGGGTCTTGAGAACGAGGCAGAGCGGAACTACCTTTACAAGAGCGCGAATTTTTTGAGGCAAAAGCACTTGAAGAACTCCTGCTGTGTGCATGGAATTCTGGAAATCTCGAACTTTTGCCGGCACGGCTGTCATTATTGCGGTATTTCGGCGCACAACAAGGGTGTGGAGCGCTACAGGATGAGCCGGGAGGAAATTATTGAAGCGGTCACCGAAGCGGTTGAGACTTATGGCTTCAAGGCGCTTGTCCTTCAAAGCGGCGAAGACCCCGGCTATTCTGTGCAGGAACTCTGTGACATTGTGCGGGAGATCCGGACGCGGTTCGGGGTTCTGATCTGTGTGAGTTTTGGGGAGGTGGGACTTGCGGGGCTTAAGGAGCTTTATGATGCCGGCGCCCGTGGACTCCTGATGCGGTTCGAAACTTCCAATGCGGAACTGTATGCATCGATGCATCCGGGGCAGACCCTGGCGACGCGTCTCGAGCATTTGCGTGAGGCGGCGCGCCTGGGGTATTTGATCTTTACGGGCGGGTTGATCGGTCTGCCGGGTCAGACCCGAAAGGATCTGGTGGAGGATTTGCTTCTGGCGCGCGAGCTCGGAGCCGAGATGTTCAGTTACGGCCCCTTTTTGCCGCACCCGGATACACCGTTGGGAGCTCATCCGGCTGTCAGCGAGGCTGAGGTGCTGAATTTGCTTGCCGTCGCGCGGTTGGTTGATCCGACAAACGCGAAGATTCTGATCACAACCGCTTTTGAGACTTTAAGCTCCAACGCGCGGCGTCTCGGGCTTCTGGCCGGGGCGAATTCTGTGATGCTGAACGTGACCCCGGTCCGTTACCGTCAAAATTACGCGCTTTATCCCAACAGGCATTACCGGAGCGAAGACATTCAGAATCAAATTGAAGAGACAATCGAGCTTCTCGGGTCCCTGGGCCGCGCGCCTACGGACCTGAGTGTTAAGGCCGGTTGAGGTAAAATAGCAGACCAAATCATACAAAGCCAAATAGAGGAGGCTCTATGCAAAAGTACCGTTGTGTCGTTTGTGGTTATATCTATGATCCCGCAGAAAACAACAATCAGTCTTTTGAGAATTTGCCGGACGATTATGTCTGCCCCGAATGCGGTGTAGACAAATCCCAGTTCGAGCCGGTCGAAGATTAAACGCCGGGAGCGGGCGATGACGGGAACCGCCCCCGAAGGTCAATCGCGATCAAGAGGAGCGTTATGAATCAAGGAACACACTGGGTCGGTTATATCGACTGGGACTTGCGTAATTTCCATGGTTACGCCACGCCGACGGGATCTACGTACAACGCGTATCTCCTGGAGGACGAGCAGCCCACGCTCATCGATACGGTCAAGAACCTCGGGGCTGATGCGATGATTCGGGAGATTCGCCGTGTGATGGATCCAGCCCGGATTCGGTACATTGTGTCCAACCACACTGAGATGGATCACTCCGGGGCCATCGATGAAGTCCTGGCTCTCGCGCCCAAAGCCGAGGTGATCTGTTCGCCTAAAGGGGAGGAGGGGCTGAAGCGGCATTTCAAAAAAAATTGGCGCTTCCGTGTTGTTGCCGATGGGGAAGAGATCAAAATCGGCCGCAGGACGCTCAAGTTCGTCCATATGCCGATGGTGCATTGGCCGGATTCCATGGCCACGTACTGCATGGAAGACAAAACCCTCTTTTCCAACGATGCGTTTGGTCAGCACATGGCTACACATGAGCGCTATGCGGATGAGGTGGGGCCCGACCGGGTGATGCACGAGGCCGCCAAATATTACGCCAATATCGTTCTGCCTTATGGCGCCCAAGTTCAAAGGGTGCTGGCCGCCTTGAAGGGGGTTGCCTTGGAACTTATCTGTCCGTCTCATGGTTTGATGTGGAGACGTGAGGAGGATATCAGGGCGATTCTGTCGGCCTACTCGGACTGGTCGGCCTACAAGACTGAACCGCGCGCGTTGATTGTGTATGACACGATGTGGAAGAGCACGCGGCAACTCGCTGAAGGTCTCTACAAGGCTCTGGGATCGGCGGGGATTAACGTTAAGATCGTTAATTTACAGTTGACCGGCCGGTCGGAGATTATGGCGGATGTTCTTCTTTCGAGGTTTCTATTTGTGGGATCCTCGATTCTTAATAATAGGATGCTGCCGACGGTGGCCGGTTTTATGACGTACCTTGCGGGGCTTAAACCCAAGAGCCGCTGGGGAGCGACCTTCGGCTCATACGGATGGTCCAGGATCGGATTTCAGGGGTTGGAGACTTTGCTTAATGATTCGGGTGTGGAGACGCTGACAGCCCCGAGGTACATTCAATATATTCCTGAAGCTGAGGACCTTGACTCTTGGTCTGAATGGGTGGCTGCGGTTCAAAGGAAGTTTTAATTGTCTGAGGTTATGGATATGGGGAATGAATCACAGAATTCCAAAAAGTGTTGTTTTCTTCCTGAAAAGGTCATTCATTTTTTTGAAAAGCAGCACACCGTGATCGTGTCGACGCTCGATGCGGACGGAGGCATACATACCTCCGCCAAAGGCATCGTGCGTATCGAGCCTCAGGGGCGTGTGTGTGTGGTGGATGTCTACAAACAACGAACCTACCAGAATCTCTTGAGAAACCCCACCGTGGCGCTGACCGCCATTGATGATCACAGTTTTGTCGGCTATTGCCTCAAGGGCACGGCTCTCATCAAAGAGAAGGGCGAGCTCGATGACCACATTTTCAAGAAGTGGGAATCCCGGATTATAAGCCGCATTTCCACGCGGGTGATCAAGAATTTGCAGAATGAGAAAAAAACAGCGGCCCATCCGGAAATGCAGCTTCCCGATGTGGAGCACGCGATTCAGGTCAACATCCATGAGATCGTTGATCTGGCCCCCCAACCGTTAAAAAACGAGGTCTCCTCATGACGCTTGCGCCGCATCTCGAGGCCCGTGCTCTCGCGGCCCAAAAAAGCGAGGTGACGGAACATTTTATCTACAGGGGGCTTTCCCTGATGGCGGGGAAGTCCCCTAATCGGGAGCTTTTGTCCAAAATTGCAGCGGACGAACTGCGGCATTCCGAATTCTGGTCGCGGTTGACCGGTAAGAAGGTGGGGGAGGACCGGCTGAAGGTCTTTTGGTATTTGCTTCTGGCAAAGCTTCTGGGAATCACCTTTGCGGCCAAGTTGATGGAGCGGGGTGAGACGCTGGCCGGTAAGGCCTACGAAGAGTTGAAGGATGTCCATCCGGATGTTCTCGCGATTATTGAGGATGAGCAGCCCCACGAGAAGGGGCTTCTGGAGATGACTGATGAAGAGCGCCTTCTAGATGTGCGTTCCATGGTTCTGG
>JADGBA010000017.1:12471-15939 GCA_015231685.1 Candidatus Omnitrophota bacterium
TTGAACGATGCGCTTGTTGAACTCACCGGGGCGCTTGTGGGGCTGACCCTGGCGCTGCAGAACACGAGGCTTGTGGCCATTGTCGGACTTGTGACCGGGTTGGCCGCATCGATGTCCATGGCCGCTTCCGAATACCTTTCGGTGAAACATGAGAAGAGCGAAAAGTCGCCGATCAAGGCCAGCGCGTACACCGGCAGTGCCTATGTGGTAACAGTAGCCATCCTGATCACGCCCTATCTGATTTTTTCCAATATCTTTTTTTGTCTGTCGCTCGTAATGGTGAACGTGGTCTTTATTGTGGCGTTTTTTACCTTCTATACCTCGGTCGCCGAGGATTTGCCGTTCAAGTCGCGGTTCATCGAGATGGCCGGAATCAGCTTCGGCATTGCGGGAGTGAACTTTTTTCTGGGTTTGTTGATTCGATCGGTGTTCGGGGTCGAAGTCTAAACTGACAAAGGAGGCAATCATGCTGGGAGTAGGCGAAAAGTTTCCTGATTTCAAACTCACTGCGGTGGATACGAATAAGGCGTTCAAAGAAGTAACCGGGAAGTCATACAAAGGCAAGTGGCTGGTCGTGTTTTTCTGGCCCAAAGATTTTACTTTTGTATGTCCGACCGAAATCGTGGCGTTTAGCGAGATCGAGAAGGAATTCGCGCAAAGGGGAGCGCAGGTTCTGGGAGTCAGCACGGATTCCGAATACGTGCATCTGGCCTGGCGCGAGCACCATCCGGGGCTCAAGAATCTCACGTTCCCGATGCTTTCAGACGTCAAACGAGACCTTTCCACAGCCCTGGGAATCATCGATCCCAATGCCGGTGTCGCTCAGCGCGCCGCGTATCTCGTCGACCCGGAAGGGACCATTCGCTTTGTAATGGTCACGGATTTGGGAACCGGCCGCAATCCCGCCGAAGTCTTAAGGGTCCTGGATGCCCTGCAGACCGGAGAGCTCTGCCCCGCCAGCTGGCAAAAAGGCCAAAAGGTCATCAAAGCCTGAGGGTGGGGACAGTTCCCTAATTAATTTTTATCAGAAATTTCACCTGAATTGCGGAATGACAAATATGATAAAAATTAATTAGGGAACTGTCCCCGGTTCACTAGTCAATTAGGCGGCGGAAGATGGCTTGTTCGACCAGGAGTTCCTTGCGGGAACGGATGCGGGAGAGGTGCTCTTCAATCTGTTTATCCGAAAGTTTGAATGTGTTAAGGAGCAGGCGATTGAGTTCAAGACTCACCTCGAGCTCTTCCATGACCACCATGTCCACCCCCAATTCATAAAGGTGCGAGACATCGCGTTCGAATCTGGAACGCACGATGAGAAACGTTTTGGGATTTAGGCGCTGGACGACGCGGACGATTTGTCCCATACCCATCATATCCCCGAAGCTCACGACAACAGCACGCGCCGAATGGATGCCGGCTTTCTTCATGATGTTCTCGTTGGCGGCATCGCCGTAGATCACGTGCGCGCCGGAATTCGCGGCGTCGGAAACATTTTTGGGATTCATTTCCAAAATCACGAGGGGAACGTTTTCTTTGAGGAGCGATTCCGCCAGATCCCGCCCCGCGATGCCGTACCCGCATAGAATCACACGGCCCTGAAGGGGGGAACGATCCACGGCTGCAAGATCAGTGTCTTTGCCAAGCATTCCAAAAACGGGTTTTCCCAAAAAAGGAACACGCTCACAGAACGCGGCCACCCGCGTTGAAGCTGCAAAAAGGAACGGGGTCGCAAAGATCGTCAAAAATGCGGCTGACAAGAAAATTTGATAAAGAAACGGCTCGATGGCATTAGAGGCGCGTGCCGCCTCGAGAAGAAGGAAAGAGAATTCCCCGATTTGCGCCAGAATCAGCCCGCTCATGAGGGCCACGCGCGGAAGATAACCCACGCTGATGACCACGAGAGACGTTACGACGAAGTTAACCGTAAGCACCAGACCCACGATAAGCAGAATCAGCCCAAAGTGCGTGAGTAAAAAGTTCGGATCAAACAGAAGCCCGATCGAGACAAAAAAGAGACTTACAAAAACGTGGCGGAACGGTACGATTTCGCCCGCGATCTGGTGGGAGTATTTGGTGTTGGCCAGCATGAGGCCGGCGAAGAAAGCCCCGATGGCCATGGAGAGGCCGAAAGCGGCCGAGAGCCAGGCCGCCCCAAAACAGAGAACGACTGTGCAAAGAAAGAAGACCTCGCGGTTTCTGGTCTCGGCGACCCAATGCAGGAATCTTTCGATCACAAAACGTGACAGGAACCAGAAAAGCCCGATAAAAAGTCCCGCCTTGATGCCTGCCGAGAGAAGGGCGGGACCCACTCCCTCCGAGCCGGGCGTCAGAGCCTGCACCGCAATAAGAAGCGGGACAAAGGCCAGATCCTGGAATACGAGAATCGCCACCGCGATGCGTCCGTGCTGGCTGTCGAGCTCTCCGCGTTCAATCAGGTATTTGAGAACGATTGCTGTGGAGCTTAAGGCAATCACGGATCCGAGCACGAACCCTTGTGTGACGGATAGGCGTAGAATACCGGCGAGGAAAGAGACCAGAATCACCGAAACAAGCAATTGCGCGCCGCCACCCAGCACAGCGATTTTTTTGAGGCCCCGCAGACGTTCAAAGGAAAACTCGATTCCGATGGTGAGCATCAAAAGAATGACGCCCAACTCCGCGAGACTGCGGATGCGTTCGACATCCGAGATGAGCACAAGTCCCCGGGGTCCGATGACCACACCGGCCAGCAGATATCCAAGAACCGTGGGCAGTTTGAAGCGTTCAAATGTCAGCGCCACGACGGTGGCCACGACAAGGATGATCAGGAATTCATTAAAAAACGAATAGGTGTGCACGGCGAGTATTATACCAGCCTTCGACCCTCCGGCCGGCATCGGCACATCCGGCTGCCGCGTGTCTCGCTCCGCCGGACTCTGTGGAGGTATCGAGCTGAGATTCTAACGGCTTTGAACTGCTTTGCATAGCGATTAGCCAAATTGGGGTTGAAGTATTTTTGAGAGATTGTGGAACTGGGGGATTCCACTGATTGTTACATCTGGCAGCAGGAGGTGGAATATGAAGATGCTTCGGTGGGTGGTAATGGCCGTGATTGTCTCCGGTTTCACGGGAGTGATCAATAATGCGGAGGCGTCGACGGTTGAAGTTAGCGCGCTGTCGGTGCGGTGTGAGGCTGCGCTTGGTGGATCGCCGCGTTTGGATATGATCCTTATGATAACGGATCGTTTTCTATCGTCGACGGCGGTTTTGCGATCGTCGGATGAGAAAGCGACCGTTCCGGCCCAATACAGCCCGCTTCTCACCCAAAAACTCGAGCAAGCGCGTCTTGCCAAAGACATCTACACTTCCGCATGAGATGTATGTGGTTTTGTGGTATTGGGACTGTCCCAAAAAAGGGCTTTAGCCTGTCCCCCAAAAAAATTGGGGACAGGCTAAAGGGGTATTTTGGGACTGTCCCCCCTCAGTGAT
>JADGBA010000150.1 GCA_015231685.1 Candidatus Omnitrophota bacterium
TCAAGTTCACGCGGGACTGTCCCGCGGGATGCGGTCCTCCGGTCGATATGGGGACAGTCCCCTTTGGGGACAGTCCCCCCAAGCTATGCTAGAATACCCCCCTATGGACACCAACTTTGTCAGAGAAATCATCGACCGCGACCAGGAGTCCGGAAAGTTCGGGCGGAAGGTCCACACGCGCTTTCCGCCGGAACCCAACGGCTACCTTCATATCGGCCACGCGAAGTCCATCTGTCTGAACTTCGGCATTGCCCGCGATTACAAAGGGCTCTGTAACCTGCGCTTTGATGACACGAATCCCGTCAAGGAAGATGTGGAATATGTGGATTCGATTCAGGAGGATGTGCGCTGGCTGGGATTTGACTGGGAGGAGCGGAAGTATTATGCCTCCGACTATTTTGAGAAGCTCTACGAATACGCCTGCGATCTCATCAAGAAGGGGAAGGCGTATGTGTGCGACCTGGACACCGAAGAGGTCCGAAGGCTCAGGGGCACGGTGACCGAGCCGGGGCAGCCGAGTCCGTACCGTGACCGGAGTGTCGAAGAGAATCTCGATCTCTTCGCGCGGATGCGCGCCGGCGAGTTTGCTGACGGGGCACGTACGCTGAGGGCCCGAATCGATATGAGTCATCCCAACATGGTGATGCGCGATCCGCCTATGTACCGGATCCGCAAGGTGGCGCATCACCGCACAGGCTCGGACTGGTGCATCTATCCGATGTATGACTTCGCGCATGGCCTTTCGGATTCCATCGAAGGCATCACGCATTCGATCTGTACGCTGGAATTTGAGACGCGCCGCGAGCTCTATGACTGGTACCTGGATGCGGTCGGCGTACACCATCCCCAGCAGATTGAGTTTGCGCGGTTGAACCTTTCGCACACGGTGCTATCCAAACGGCGTCTTCAGGAGCTGGTCCAGACCGGGGCAGTTTCGGGATGGGATGATCCGCGGATGCCGACATTGGCGGGTTTTCGCCGGCGAGGGTACACGCCCGCGGCGATTCGTGATTTTTGTGAAAAAATCGGCGTGGCAAAGCAGAACAGCATCATCGACCTTGTGGTTCTCGAAAACGCCATCCGGGAGGAATTGAACCGCACCGCACCCCGCGCCATGGCGGTCCTTAAGCCCCTCAAGGTGGTGATCGAGAATTATCCCCAAGGCCAGACCGAGGAGCTCGACGCCGTCAACAACCCGGAGGACCCCGCGGCGGGGAAACGCAAGGTGCCGTTCTCGCGTGAGCTTTATATCGAGCGCGATGATTTTATGGAAAGCCCGCCCAAGCATTTTCACCGTCTCTCGCCGGGCAGAGAAGTTCGTCTGCGGTACGCCTACTTCGTGACCTGCACCGGCGTGACCAAAAATGCCGCCGGAGAAATCACGGAAATCCGCTGCACGTATGATCCCGCCACCCGCGGAGGGGACGCTCCCGACGGGCGCAAGGTGAAGGGGACGATTCATTGGGTTTCCGCGCAGCATTCGGTGCCCCTCAACGTGAGACTCTATGAGACACTTTTTACCCAAAGGGACCCGGACGACGTTCCTGAAGGCGGCAATTACAAGGATTTTTTGAATCCCGATTCCGTAAAGGTGCTTGAGGGCTGCCGGATGGAGCCGGGACTCTCCGGGGCTCCGGCCGGAAGCCGGCATCAGTTCGAGCGGACGGGATACTTCATCGCCGATCCGGCGGATTCCTCGCCGGGTTGTCCGGTTTTTAACCGTATTGTCACACTCAAGGACACGTGGGCCAAAATGTCCAAAAAGGGCGGGGCCTCCCTGCAGACGCCGGTCCGGAAACCATGACGCCGGCGGTCCGGTTCGGACTCGATGAACTCTTCTTTTTGGCGCTCAGGAAGGAACAGGAGGCCGAGACTTTTTATGAGCGGCTTTCGGAGCGGATCTCCGACAGGGAATTGCGGCGGCTTCTCAAACTCATGGCCAAGCAGGAGAAGGCGCACAGCCTCAGGCTTCTGCGCCTGTACGGCTCTTTCAACCGCCGCTACGACGAGCTTCCGGAGAACCTCGTCCGGAAGGCCCCGGAACTGGCGGATACCGCCCGCCGTTATCTCGGCCGGCGCTCAGCTTCAGAATTTACACGCCGTCGTCTGAGCGAATCGGAGTGCCTTGATCTGGCCTGTGAGGCTGAGGACCGCGCGGTGGAATTTTATGGTCGTCTGGCGCTTCTTTTTAACCCGAAATACGCTTCGGTGTTCCGACTGCTCGCGCGGGATGAACGGATGCACAAGCGCCGTCTCGAGCGATGGAAGCGAAGGCTTTCGGGGTAATCGCGGTGCCACGAAACCGACCCTCCAGCGACCAGCCCTGGAAAACCCATTACCGCAAGGTTCCCGACCGGTATCTCGCTGAATTTATCCGGCAGGAAACCATCCTCGTGCGGAACCGTATCCGGCTGATGTGTTTTATGGTGCCGGGAATTTATTTTTTGGCCTCGGGGCTTTCCTGGATTCTGATTCCGGTGCGTTTCAGGCCCGCGGAGACGGTTCTGTGGGGAATGCTGATTTTCTTTTGTGTGCTGGTCGGGGTGCTCAACGGCAGGGTGCGCACCCGGATGGGCGCGGAGAAGACGGCTTTTTTGCTCGCGGTTTGTGTTCTTGTGCTTCTTGTTCTGGCGTGCGTGATCTATCCGGAAGATATGGGGCAGAACGCGACGGTGTTTTTGTTCACGTTTTTTTTGATCGCCTTTTCCATTCCTTGGTCGGTGATGGATCTGGTCTGGCTGGCGCTTCTTCACTGGGCGGCCTACACGCTGAGTTTTGCTTTGGTCCAGAAGCAGTTTCTCGGGGTGGGCCCCGCGCATTTTGACATGGAAATGTACTTTAACGGCGCGATTTATCTTTTGATGGCGCTTGTCTTCGGAGCGGCGATCCGACGGAGGGATGTCCGGCGCACGATCCAGAATTTTGTGCTGATGAAGGATATTGAAGAGAAGAACATTCAGGCCGAACGGGACCTGGACCTGGCGACGCGGATTCACAAGACGCTGGTGCCTGCGCCGCTCGCCTCCGACGCGCTTGACGCCGCGGTGGCGTACCTGCCGATGCAAAAGATGGGCGGGGATTATGCCAAGTTT
>JADGBA010000151.1 GCA_015231685.1 Candidatus Omnitrophota bacterium
GGATTTCAAAGCCTATTCAGATTTCTTTAAAACTTTTTGTTGTCCATCGAGCGGGTGTGGATCACATTGCCGCACACGCAGGCAATCGTGGTTTCGACGTATTCGGGATGGACTTCCTTCTTCATGACGTTCTCCTTTATCACGCTTCCGGTTATTTGTTTAAATTCCCCAAAAATTCCTCGTTGGACTTGGTCTTGCGGATCTTCTCCACGAGAAGTTCCATGGCCTCAGCGGTGTTCAGTTCGTTCAACACCTTGCGAAGCACCCAGACCTTCTGAAGCTGGGCCTGGGGCACGAGAAGCTCCTCTTTGCGCGTGTTCGACCGCTTGATGTCGATGGCCGGATACACGCGGCGCTGGAAGAGGTTCCGGTCGAGCTGAAGCTCCATATTGCCCGTTCCTTTGAATTCTTCAAAGATCACTTCGTCCATGCGGCTGCCCGTATCAATCAGGGCCGTCGCGATGATTGTCAGGCTTCCGCCCTCCTCAATCGCGCGTGCCGCACCGAAGAAACGCTTCGGTTTGTGAAGCGCGTTGGAATCCACACCGCCGGAGAGAATCTTTCCGGAATGCGGTTCGGTTGTATTATACGCCCGGGCCAGACGCGTAATCGAGTCGAGCAGGATAATGACATCCTTGCCGCATTCCACGAGCCGTTTGGCCTTTTCGATGACGATCTCCGCGACCTGCACGTGCCGGTCGGCGGGCTCATCAAAGGTGGAGGCGATGACTTCGCCCTGCACCGAGCGCTGCATGTCCGTCACCTCTTCCGGCCGCTCATCAATGAGAAGCACGATGAGAACCGCGTCAGGGTGATTGGTTGTGATGCTGTTGGATATTTTCTGCAACAGCACCGTTTTGCCGCTGTAAGGCTGGGCGACGATGAGTCCGCGCTGTCCCTTACCGATCGGCGTCAAGAGATCCATGATCCGGGTCGAGGCGTCATCCGGGCTCGACTCGAGCCGGATGCGTTCCCGCGGATACAGCGGCGTCAGATTATCAAAGGCAATCTTGGACTTGCGGTCCGAAGGCGCCTCAAAGTTGACCGCATCCACCTTCAGCATCGCGAAGTACCGCTCCCCTTCCTTCGGGGGACGGATCTGCCCGCTCACGGTGTCGCCGGTCCGGAGATTGAACTTCCGGATCTGCGAGGGCGACACATAGATGTCATCCGGCGAAGGCAGATAGTTGTAATTGGAGGCCCGCAAAAAACCAAAGCCGTCCTGGAGCACCTCGAGCACACCCACTCCGTACATATGCCCGCTTTTGGCCGATTGGGCCTGAAGGATCTTAAAAATGAGATCCTGCTTCTTGATGCCGGTGATGCCGTCGACGTCCAGCTTCTTGGCCAGATCCGTCAACTGCTTGATCTTCATGTCCTTGAGCTTCCCGAGATCAAGATCCGCGATCTTACCTCCGCTCTGTTCCTTCTTTATCATTTCTTCTTCAGTTGTAGACATATGGCTTTTACCTCTTTGTTTAGATCACTCCGTTTACCGTTGTTATGAACCACAAAATCGGCCCTCTTCGCCTTGCGCGCCACAGGCCACTGACGCCGGTCAAAAAGATCGAACAGCTTCCGCGGCACCCCTTTTTGGGCAGCCCACGCCCGTCGCCGATCACAGGCCGCGCAAACCACCAGCGTCCGGTCAACCAGCTTTTCCATCCCCGCTTCAAAAAGAAGCGGTACTTCAACCACACCCAGACGCTTGCGCCGGCGTTCCCGCGAAGCAAATGCCCGGACCTCACTCCGCACCGCCGGATGCAGGACGCGCTCCAGAATCTCAAGACGCGCCGGCTCTTCAAGCACGATCCCGCGCACCCGTGCCCGGCTGACACGGCCGCCGGGCCCCAGCACCACCGGCCCCCAGCGCTTGAGAAGCTTTTGTCTCACCTCATCCGAACGCGTCAAACACCGGCGCGCCACGCGATCCGCCTCAAGGGTCCGCGCGCCCGATTTGCGGAATATTTCGAGCACGGACGTTTTTCCCGAACACACAGCGCCCGTGAGCCCGAGGATCATCCCCGCGTTCTCCGCGCGTGCCGGATGAGGGTGCGATACATCCGCTCATATTCAGCCGCCGAAGCCTTCCACGAAAAATCGAGCTTCATCCCGCGAAGCCTGAGTGCCTTCATTCGCCGCGGATCGTCATAAATTCTCAGAGCGCGGCGGACGGCGCCCAGCAAATCCCCGGATGAGCTCCGCTCAAACAGAATCCCGGTTCCGCGACTGCGATCTTCATCGGCATCCGTCACCGTATCGGCCAAACCGCCCGTGCGCCGCGCGATCGGCACCGCGCCATACCGGAAGGCAATGAGTTGTCCGAGTCCGCACGGTTCGTACTCGGACGGCATCAGAAAAAAATCACAACCGCCATAAATGAGCGCCGACTCCAGCGCCGAAAAGCGCAGGAGGCACGCCACGCGGCCCCGATGCTTTCGGGCCAGGGCCTTGAGTGCCTTTTCGTAACGCGCATCCCCCGTACCCAAAAGCACGAACTGAACCGGACGCTCCCCGGCGGAAACCCCGTCTTCGAACCGCATGAGTCGGTTCAGGGAATCAATAAGCAGATCCATTCCCTTCTGATAGGCCAGACGCGAGACCATGCCAAGCACCACAACGTCGGGGCGTACTTTGAGTCCCGACCGTTTTTGGAGAACAGCCTTGTTGAGCCGGCGCTTTTCGATGTTCCCTACTCCATAGCGGCAGGCAAGCCCCTGATCCCGCCGTGGATTCCATAGCTTTTGATCGATGCCGTTAAGAATTCCCGAAAAGACCTTGCGCTTCTTGCGCAAAACCTTCTCCAAACCATATCCGAATTGCGGCGTCAAAAGCTCCGCCACGTGTGACGGGCTTACCGTTGACAGATGATCCGCGCTGACGATGCCCGCTTTCATGAGATTGATCATTTTTCCGTGCATCAACACCCGTCGAAGCGCCGGTGTGTCCGCAAGTCCTGTCTGGGACCATTGGGATGCCTCGAAGGCGCCTTGATACGCCATGTTGTGAATGGTGAACACCAGCCGAGACGGCCTGAAACACGCGCTGCGCGCGAAAAGCGTCTG
>JADGBA010000018.1:0-12489 GCA_015231685.1 Candidatus Omnitrophota bacterium
ATCATTATAAAGGACGCTTATATCCAGAAGACCAAAAAGACCCTCTCCGAATTTGTGTACAAGTTGAGCCGCAGGAAATTCACCATCGGCGTTGGCAAGTACGTCAACAGGAAGGAGCTTTTGCCCTTTGTCGACTTCAGGGGACGGGTTGCCGACGACGAAGAAAGCGTGATCGTGCGCTTTCATGTGCGGACGCTTACCCAAAGCCCCGCCGATGCCGATCGCAAATTCAGGTTCTTCAAGCTGGGACTGCGGCCGAGTTTTGAGGCCTACACAGAAAACACGGGGGAGGATCTCGACTTTGTTGTGGATATGTCGCCGGAGGATGCGGACCGCTGGGAGCTGCGTTTGACCGGGCGGGAAGCGCGGCCCGAGATCGCGAATCCGGATCCGAGTCGAGGAGCGAGGCTCGCGGTCCGCGGCGCACGACGGGTTGCGTTTTCTCCGGGCGTTGTCGGTGCTGTATCGATGCCGGGCCGGGAGCGTTTGCGGTTCGATGAAGCGACCATCCACGGTCTGCTTGACGCATCTTTTGGCTCGGAGGACCTTGCGGATGTTGAGGTGCTCTTCAATGACGATGAGCGGCTTATTTTGCGGACCGCGGACGGGAGATGGACGGTGATCCGGTTGGGTAACCGCGGAGCCGCAGGACCCTTGGCCCCCAGGCCGATTGTGCTGACGGGCATGCTCGACTCGAAGGACCGGGGGCTTTTGGGCCCTGACGCGGCCTCCGGATCCCTCAAAAGGGCCGGATTGTTCAAAGAACCGCACTATCTTCTGGCCTGGATTGCAGCAAAGCTCGTTCCGCTGCTTCATTCGAGGGGGTTTTGGTCGCTTCAGATTGAGTTCGATACGGATCACGAGAAGCAGCTCTTTTGGGGGTACGGGATGACGCTCATGGAGGAAACCGCGGTGGACATCCAAAAAGCCGGGCCTGTTACCCGGGAATATCTTCAGTACAATCTTTTGCACCGCAGCCATGCTTATCCGCCACCGGTGGATGCCGCGAATGAGGCGGTTCCTGCCGCGGAATTCAATATTCGAATGAGCCCTGATGCATTGTTTGCGCCGCCGGATGTTCCCCGCGTCGGGGGTGAAGTCAGCGAAGCGGATTTGCGGGGGCTTTTGGATGTCTCGTTTTCAGAGAGTCGGGAACATGATGTGGTGGTGATGGTCAATGAGCCCGGCTGCCTTATCCTGCGCACAGGCGATGAGAACTGGGTTGTGCTGAGGGCCGAAAACAAGCGGTCAGGGCAGGAGCCCGGCATTGTCTGGTTTTCAGGTGTGCCGGATCGAAGGAACCGGGACCGCCTCGGTATTGGACCCGTTATAAAGCGCGATCAAAGTCCGGGACTCTTTGATAATCGGCGCCATTTGCTCGGATGGATTATCGCCAAACTCGATCCCTTTTTGCGCTCGCGGGGCTTTTCCATTCTGATAGCACGGGCCGGGGCCGGGGAGAGGCCGCTATTTGAAGATATCGGTTTTGAAAACAACGGATTCGAAGGCGAGCCCTATGTTCAGAGAAATATCGATGTAACGCCCGGCGCGAGGCTTGCGGCCGGAGAGGGCGCCAATAGATTTGCGGGGGGAATGAGGGTGCGCTCATTCCGGATTATAGGTATGGCGGTCGGGGCATTTATCCGGCAGAGGCGCGAACTTCAAAAACATTTTTTGCATGCGATCGCGGGGCAATCGGGGGTTGGACGGTTGTTTACATCGGAGAATTCACGGTATCGGTTGAGTTATGAGAAGTTTGATCTTTCCTGGAAGACTCGGGATGATCGTTTTGTGGCGGTCCGTCTGCGGCGCAAGCCGGGCTCGGGGGAGGGCGGGGAGCGGGCATATGTGCTCGGCCCCACGCGGAGTCTGTTGGGAGTCGAGAGGGAATGGATTTCTTTTGAAATTGAACCCGGAACCCCCGATTCCCGGATTGCCGGATTGGCACGCGATGCCCTGGCGCGGGAGATGATCGAAGACATCCGTGCTCTTTTGGTTGTCCGGAAAAAATATCTGCTCAAGCGCGCCGAAACCTGGGCCTTGTTCGGAGTCTTGAATGACCAGCGGGTCCATGAAGATATCCGTTTGGGTGTGAGGAACTTGCTGGTCGAAGCAAATTATCGGTTGATTTATTCGTCTCTTGGCAGAGTAAAGATCGACCCTTGGGATCGATATCGTGATGATGCTGAGGAAGACGCCTCGTTCGGGCTTCTGAGAGCCGTTGAAACCTTCCAAAGAGAGCGGGGATGTCAATTTTCGACTTATGCCTCCCACTGCATGATCAATGAAATTTATCGCGGCCAAGCACGCAGGCAGCGGCGCAGGTCTCAGGCGGATTACGCGCCGACAACGTCTGCGTGGGACGGATTGGCAGACCGTCACCCTGAGATTGAAGAGGCAGCTATTTGGGCTGAGGATCTCTCGGAGATGAATTCGAGGTTTGTTTATCTTGACCGTCGTGAGCAGATCATTGTCAAGATGCGCCATGGAATCGGGACCTCGTGGGGGCAGATATATACTTTGAAGGAATTGGGGGATTTATTCGGATTTTCGAAAGCACGGGTGAAGCAGCTCGAGATGCGTGCTATGGAAGTGTTGGGGGGCGGACCGGCGCTGGACCAACGCATGCATCAATCTGGCGGCAGACGCAGGCGGGCCCGGGTTTATGGGGATCACGCCGATGTCTTCTTGGCGGAGGCGCTGGGACGAAAGGTGCTGGGAAGAAAGGTGCTGGGACCCAAGGTGCTGGAGGCAAATCTGGAAGAACTACTGAGTTTGGGGCTTGAAGAGCTTACCCGACGATTCGGGAAGCCCGAGTGGGATGCCTTGGCGGAGTTGAGGGCTGGACCATCTGCCGGCCAAACGTGGAGACGCCTTAGTGGCAACCCAAACGTTAAAGCGGTGCTTCTGGCGCTTCTCGGGGATCAGCCGGACCAAAGGGGAAAAGTCAAATTTGCTTTTGATTCCGGATTTGCCCAAGGGGGCGAAGACACCAGAGTGAGTGCCGAAATCCGGGCGTTGGGGGGCAACCTGTGGCTTCGCGACGCGGAAGGGGCGATTCGTCGTTTGAGCCTGCCGCGAAGACATTCGGCATTGATCGCAGAGAGGGACGGGAGCGTCACGCTCTTTGTTCCCGAAAAATTGAGTAAAAAAGATTTGGAACATTTGCATCAGATTCCTGAGGTAGCGTCCAGAGAATTGCTGCCGGGCATAGGGGCGCGGATAGCGGAGGCAACACGAAGCGCGGCCGTTCGTGGAGCACAACACGATGTCCGAAGTGGAGAAATCGCTGCTTTTATCGAACGCATTCATCACACCCGGCCGTTTCCCCCCAGGTTCGGCATCACCATCGGCCGGCGGCGGGTACGGGTGGAATACGCAAACGCGGAACTGAAGGTCCGGGGGTTGAGGGGCCGCCGCGGCGTCATAACGGGGCAGCGCGAAGACGCGTCTTTGCAGGATGAAAGCGGGGCTTCTATGGTTGAGGTCCTCATGCGCCACCGGGTCGCTCAGGCGCGACGCTCGGTGGTTGCGGGTCTGGTCGAGATTTCGCCTTCGGTGGTGGTCATCCGGGCGGATTATCTGGGCCGCAAGGACCCCGAGATTGGGGCGCTCATGAGGGACCAGGTGAGGAAGGCGGGGCTTGCGGCAACGGCAGCGGAGGGCGGCGGATCCGCTATCACGAGGGTGGTGGTGGAGGGCTCTCCTGAAGCCGTGAAGGAGTGGACGGATTTGGATTCAGAATTCTTTGTGACGCGGGTGCCCGCGGGATTGGAGAACGCGGCGAGGGCATACTTGACGGGGAAGAGGGATCCGTTTCTGGAGAAACCAACGGGGCAAGGCCGGGATCCTTCCGAAAATGCGTCGGACACGCCAACGGCGCGTTCTCGTAATGACAGATGGATCGTTGTTGACGAGCGGCCGCTTGATGCAAGGGAATCGGTTTTTGACTTCGGTTCGTTGGCGGGGTTTGCCTGGGCGGCTTCCCAACTGAAGGACGGCACAGACCCGGCTCTGGGGGCGCTGTTTGATTTTTATCGAACGTTACGCAAAGACGGCGCAGCGGTTAAGCTTGAGGACTTCTGGGATATCCTGACGGATCCGGCCCTGGCGGCCCGCAACGCGATTGAACCGTTCGCCTGGATGGCGCTGGCGGAGGCGCTGCGGTGTTATGAAATGATCCGGAAGACGAGCGCGCGGGCGGCGTAGTATTTTGCGGCCCGATGTACTGGCGGGAACGAAGCGCCGCCGGGAGCTTCGTTCGACGCCACAGCCGCTCTCTCTGCGGAGGTCTTTGGCACGGGATCACAAATCCGGATACATTTTGCGGTAAACGCGGGGCCGGTGCTTTTTAAGGTACCGCTTCAGATCCGCCTCTTTTTTGAAGGAATGCTTCTCGTCCGGTTCGGCGGCGTGTCTTGAGCAGTTGTGAACCTCATAGCCCCGGCAGATGGCGGGCCTTTTGTGGTAGATTTTGCAGCGTCCGTTTTTCAGGTGCAGGCAGGGTGCGGCGAACTGGATATGCCACACGTTTTCAGGACAGACATAGACGTGGACCCCCCGGTGAATCAAATACCAGCGGATATCATCGAAGTCAGACGCTGATCGCGGCCGGTCGATTTCCATCGCGAGATAAGTGCAGCAGTAGCCGCAGTCACGGCACGGATCTTGGGAGAGTTTGATTTTCATGAGGGTTTATTATAGCAAACGATGAATGCTCCGGCGATCAACCGACATTCGGGCGCGAAGGGCCCAAATACGGTATAATCATCCCTCACTCATGGCAAAGAAAAGCGTTTTTCCCAAATCAGCTGACATCCCTGAGCGCTTCCGGTGGAGCGGGACGCTCGATCAGGACCGCTATCTGATCGGCGGAGAGCTCCGCCAATGGAAGGGGGAGACCGAAGAAGTTTATTCCCCGATTTATGTCGATTCGAGGCCTGTGCTTCTGGGGCATTACCCGCTTCTTACGGAGCGCAAATCCCTCGAGGCGCTCGACGCCGCCTGCGCTGCCTATGACCGCGGCCGGGGCGCCTGGCCCACGATGAGCGTCGAAGCCAGGATCAGGCACGTCGAGGCCTTTGTCGGCCGCATGCAGGCGGCGCGCGAAGAGGTCGTCAAGATTCTCATGTGGGAGATCGGAAAAACGCTGAAGGACTCCGAAAAGGAGTTCGACCGGACGGTGGAATACATCCGGGACACCGTCACCGCTCTCAAAGACCTCGACCGCACAAGTTCGAAGTTCGTGATCGAGCAAGGGGTGCTGGGTCAAATCCGGCGCTCGCCGCTGGGTGTGGTTCTTTGTATGGGGCCGTACAACTATCCTTTGAACGAGACCTTCACCACGCTCATTCCGGCTCTCATAATGGGCAATGCCGTAATCTTCAAGCCTCCCAAACTCGGTGTTCTTCTTCACGCCCCGCTTCTTGAGGCCTTCAAGGAATCGTTCCCGCCGGGAGTCGTGAATACGGTTTACGGGGAAGGGCAGAAGATTATCGGGCCTCTCATGCAATCCGGAAGGATTGATGCCCTTGCCTTCATCGGCTCAAGCCATGTCGCCAATATTCTCCAGAAGCAGCACCCCAAGCCCCACCGCTGCCGGTTTGTGCTGGGACTCGAGGCCAAGAATGCCGCGATCATTCTCGAAGACGCGGACCTTGATGAAGCCGTGAAGGAATGCGTGCTGGGATCGCTTTCTTATAACGGCCAGCGGTGCACGGCGCTCAAGATGATTTTTGTACACGCCACGATTGCGGACGCGTTTGTCGAAAAGTTCATAAGCGCGGTCGAAAAACTCAAATGCGGAATGCCCTGGGAGGACGGAGTTTTCATCACGCCGCTTCCCGAGCCGGACAAGACCTCCTATCTGGATGAGCTTGTCAAGGACGCCCAGAAGACCGGCGCCCTCGTCATGGGCCACGGCGGGGGAGTCATGGACCGGACGCTTTTTTATCCCGCAGTGCTGTATCCGGTGCTTCCGGGGATGCGGATTTATTCGGAGGAACAGTTCGGGCCGGTGGTGCCGATCGCGCGGTTTGTCCGCATCGAGGAGGCGGTGGAGTACATCATGGACTCGAATTACGGCCAGCAGGCCAGTGTCTTCGGGAAGGATCCGGACAAAATCGCAAAGCTCATCGATCCCCTGGTGAACCAGGTCTGCCGGGTCAATATCAACAGCCAGTGCCAGCGGGGTCCCGATCTTTTTCCTTTCACCGGCCGGAAGGATTCCGCCGAAGGCACCCTTTCGGTGACGGACGCGCTCAAAGTCTTTTCCATCCGTTCGCTCGTCGCCGCCAAGGAGACGCCCGCGAACAAATCCATCATCACCGGCATTATCCGCGAACGCAAATCCAACTTCCTGTCGACCGATTATCTGCTTTGAGGCCGGCCGCGCTCCGCGGGCGGGGTGTCGCGGGGAGGCTCTCCAACTGAAACTTTTTGGCCCCCGCCGGAGGTCTAAGAGGGCAAAAAGGGAGGGCTCGACAATGAAGCGCATCAATCGTTGGGCAATGACGGCAGCGGGATTGTTTTTGACCGCAGTGATGGCGACGCCCGCGCAGGCCGCTTTGGACGCGGCTTCCAGGGACACGATTCTGGATGGTCTGATGGGCGCGGGAACGGGCGCGATCGCCGCGGGGGCGTCAGGCGGCAAGGCCGGCACGGGCGCCCTGATCGGCGCGGGAACGAACCTGGTGGGCAGGGTCCTCATCAACCTTCTGTCGACACCCTCGACAACTTATTCGACGCAACCGGCCTATGCGTATCCGCAGACCTATTCGTACGTCCCGGCACCGGAACCGCCCCCGACAAGCGGCAACGTCGTGTATGCTGCCCAGCCGTTCGCAGCCGCAACCCCCGTCACGGTGCAGCCGGTTTATCAGACGACTTATCCGGCGGCGGTCAATTACGGAACGCGTTCCACTTCCAGTGCGGAGAACTCCAAACGGCTCATCACCCAGGGGCTGATGGGCGCTGCTACCGGCGCCATTGCTTCGGAGGCCTCCGGCGGGAAGGCGGGTACGGGAGCTCTGATCGGCGCCGGAACGCAGCTTGCAGGAAATATTCTGATCGATCTCTTGCAGCCGGCACCCGCTGCGACGCCTGTCGCCACTCAAAGGATCACGCCCAATCCGGCGTGGTTGCAGACTTCCGGCTCGGGCCCGGTGAACAAAAAAATTGTCAGGACTTATGATGCGGACGGAAAGCTCGTATCCGAAGAGGAATTCTGGATATAAATGAAACGCATTTGTCCGCGCCTCTGGAGTAACCCAAACCTTTTGAAGCCTTAATGCTGGCTTAAAGAGGTTTGGGTACACTTAAAACTCAAACAGTCATGAACAAAGGAGGGGCTGATGAAAACCATCAAGATGCTTTCGGTGTTACTGATCACGATGATGGCGTTGTCGACCACGGTGCTGGCGGCAGACTGGGGTAAGGACACGATGGAGAAGGTCAAGAGTGCCGGCACTCAGGCCGTGGAGAAGGTCAAAGGCGCCAGCGCCCAGGCTATGGAAAAGGCGGGTGAGCAGTCCGTCTTCAACCGTGTGAGCGACTGGTTCGCGACGGTCGGCAAGTCCGATGAAGAGAAGGTCGCCATTCTGGCCGAACGCAAGGCCAGGCGCGCCGCCAAAGCGGCTGAGAAGAAGGCCAAAGAGACCAAAGCGATCGCGGAACAGAAGTCAAAAGAAGCCAGAGCGGTTGCCGCAAAGCAGGCCCAAAAACTTAAAGACCAGTTCAAATAGAACCGGGTCATCGATATAATATGCGGCATGAACTTGCCGTTGATTTTTGCCGTTCTCACAGGAATGCTGGCTGTCGGTTTTTTTATGCAACCACCGACGGATTATCTGGGAGACGTTCGTCTGTGTAAATCCTTTGTGGATCAAATTCAAGGGGAGTCAGAGGGGAGTCAGGCCCCGTCATCCCCCGAGGCCTCAGCTCCTCTCCGCCTGCGGGTATTTCCCGCAATGAGGCGCGATTGGTGTCTGACCTCGTGTATCAGTTCTAAAGTTTGATATTCGCCTTAACATCAGGTATACATTAATGTTATGGCACCTCACATCATGGCCATGTCCGAGAAGATTATGGCTGATAAGGAGCGCCGGCTGGTTCATGAGACGCTGCTTAAGAGCCTGATGAAGGACCCGCGATACCCCCTGTTGGTGGTGTGGGTCCGGGAAGACGGGCGGTTGCTGGACGCCTTCGGCGGCGCGATCAAACGTCTGGGGCTTCGCAAGTGGCGCACCTCCGAAAACAACCTCTTTCAGGCCTACCCTCAGATCGAAGCGCATGTGCGCTTGTGTCTGTCGAAGAACGAGCCGGTGCATTTTGACTGGGTGGGGGAGAATGTCGTCGGTCGGGAGATCTGGCTCAAGTGTTATTTTGTGCCGATGATCGCGATGGACTGCCGGTTTGTGTGCGGATTCGGATTTGATGTTTCAAAGTACAAATTCGTCAAGATGGCGGTGGATAAGAACCGGTTTGACTGGAATGAATTTCAGTATGAGTATGGCCTGACGGACACGGAAGTCGAGGTTTGCAGGGTTCTTTCCGTCAAGCATGTCAGTATCAAGGAACTCTCCCATCAAATGAGTCGATCCAAAAATACCGTCAACTCGCATTTGCGGTCCATCCGGCGTAAATTGGGACTGTCCCAGGGGAAGATGGGCCTGAAGGAATTTTTGAATCATAGGCTAAAAAGTTAAAATTCGGCAAAATCCGCCTGCTTTTCTCACCACAAAATCACCCCTTTTTCACCCTTTTCTCACCTTGAGATTGATTTCCTGCAAGGTAAACTTGGCGGTGCAATATCCGTTTGACGGAGGCCTCCGGGCGGCCGGGACGGTTGAAGCATCAAGGGCGCGAACCATGAACGGTGCCGTTTGCCCCTCGAGGATGCCTTCGACAGTTTCGGCCGTTTTTTTAGGGACAGTTTTCACACAGGCGTTCAAAAATTGGTTACAATATTCCACAAACCTTCGGGAGGACGGCATGAATCTGTCGGGAAAGACGGTGTGTGTGTTGGGGGCGATTTTCATGGCGGTTGCGGGAGCGGGGTCGCGCGGGTATGCGGACGCGGACCGGCCCATCCGTGTGGCGCTGGAGATCCAGGCGGGAGGAGCCCAGGAGTCGGATTTAATCCGTAAGACGCTGACCGACAATCTTACGGACCGCGAGGATGTGGAGCTGGTCGAGTCGGAGCCTGATGTGAAGGTGAATGTGATGGGGGCTTTTATCCGTGACACCGGTAATCTTCCCACGGGCTATGTGCTGGCGGTGATGGAACAGGACGTGGTTTCTGCTGTCAAGCTATGCGCGCACGCTTCCATCCCGCCTGAGAGCTGCGCGGAACTTGTAAAGATTTTTCCCGACGGCGTAAGCCGTTTGAGGAATTTTGCCCTCAAAACGGGCCCCGAGGACACGCTGGAAGAAATGCTTAAAGGGTATGCCGGGGAATTCGAGGCGGGTACGCTTGCGGACTACCGGTTGATCCGGGCCGAGGCGATGCGGGACGCGTCTTTGGGGGAGCCGGGCGAAGATGACGCTTCGGCGACGGAATCAGCGGAAGACCAAAACACTCAGGAGGAGGCCGCGGAGGAACATGGGACAAAAAATACTTAAAGTGGTGAACCCGATTTTGATTGTGGTTGCGGGTATTCAGCTCGCGACGGTTGTTTTGATGGTCGCTCACCTGAATTTGTTTGGCATGGAATCCGAAGAAATTCATGAGGTGAACGGCTTTGTTCTTTTGGCGCTGATCGGCGTGCATCTTTTTTTGAACCGCGGATGGATGTTCGCGGCTTACCGTCGCAAAAACTGAGGGTCAATCCGCTCTAAAAACCAAGGGGGGTAGTCATGTCATTCATTTTTCTTGCAGGTATTGCGGCGGCGCTGGTGTTCTTCTGGGGGATCCGGATTGTCCGGCCCACTCAGCGTGCGCTCATCGAGCGTCTCGGTAAATATCTGCGTTTTGCCGAGCCGGGATTCCACTGGATTATTCCCGTGATCGAGAGGCTGATTCTGGTCAACACCACCGAGCAGATGGTGGACGCGGAGCCGCAGGAGATCATCACCAATGACAATTTGAATGCCCGGGTGGATGCGCAGGTGTATTTCAAGGTCAAATCCGATGAAACCAGCGTCAAAAGCTCCCAATACAACGTCAATAATTACCAGTGGCAGATCGTGAACCTGGCACGGACCACCCTGAGAAACATTATCGGTACGCTCACCTTGAAGTCCGCCAACAGCGAGCGGGGCAAGATCAACACGGAGCTTCATAACACGCTGCGAAGCGAGACGGGCGGGTGGGGCATCGAGATTGTGCGCACGGAGCTTAAAGAAATTGACCCCCCGAAGGATGTGCAGGAAACCATGAACAAGGTCGTCAAGGCCGAGAACGAAAAGATTGCCGCGGTGGACTTCGCCACGGCCCGGGAAACGGTCGCCGACGGTGAGAAGCGCGCGAAGATCAAGGAGGCCGAGGGAACCCGGCAGGCGCGGATTCTTCAGGCGCAGGGTGAGGCCGAAGCGATCAAGCTGGTGAACGAAGCCGCCGAGAAGTACTTCGTGGGCAACGCGCAGCTTCTGAGAAAGCTCGAGGCGATGGAATCGGCGCTCGAGGAGAACACAAAGATCATCGTTCCGTCGAACGCGGACCTCGTCAACGTCGTCGGGGATCTGGCGGGTGTGCTCCCGGTCAGGAAGAAGAGCGCGGATAGTTCGCATGAAAATGCTTCAGGTCATTAAGAAAACACGTTTTTTTATTGTCTATCCGGTGATCGGGCTTGTTATTCTACCAGGGCGCACCAGTGACGCTTCGAGGTTCTGGGGGGCGCTGGTCGTTCTTCTGGGCGAGGGGGTCCGCGGGTGGGCAAATGGCTATGTCGGGCACAACAAAGTGAACCGGACCCGCCGGCACGAGGGCGAGGAGCCGATCGGGAGGCTGATCACGGCCGGGCCTTATGGCTGGGTGCGCCACCCGCTTTACTTGGGGACGCTTCTCATCTTTGTAGGCGTCGGGATCACGGCGGGCAATCCGTGGCTGATGGCGGTTGCGGTCGCCTTTTTTGCCGCCATTTATGCCCGGAAGACCCGCCAGGAGGATATGCTCCTCGCCGCCGAATGCGGCGCGATGCATGAGAGGTATTTTGTGTCGGTACCGCGGTTTTTCCCCAAATTCAAACATTACGGCGTCCGGCAAGGGGAGTGGAATTGGGCCGGCATCCGCGCCTCTCAGGAGTGGAAGACAGTTATCTGGCTCGTGATTCTCTACATATTTCTTTATTTGCGTGAGGAATGGTATCAGGAGCGGGAATTCCTCGCGTCCGGCGAAGTCCTTAAGCATAGCCTCTGGTTCGGATTGATGGCCGCTCTTGTGGTTGGCGATCTCGCCTTACAGATTATCAGTAAGCGCCGCCGCCGGCCTTCTTAACGAAACCGTTTGTGCGGCAGGCGCTTCGGCGTGGCCTCTCAATCCAGCCACTCAATCCGGAGGTGTAATTTGTGCCCGCGGGGTGTAAAATACCCCGGAATCCAAGGAGCCTTTGATGAGTTTTGAGTATATACAAAAAATCCCGAGTGCGGCGGAAATTCTTGCCGAGATGCCGGCGGATGAGCCGGTGCGCGCCGCAAAGAAGCGGCGGGATGAAATGATCCGGGCCGCGTTCGAGTCCCGGAGCGAAAAATTTATCCTGATTATCGGCCCGTGTTCGGCGGACAACGAAGCCGCCGTTTTTGACTATGTGACCCGGCTCAAGGATCTGCAGGGACGCGTTGCCGAAAAGCTGATTCTTATTCCCCGGATCTACACCAACAAGCCGCGCACCACGGGCGTGGGGTACAAAGGTATTGCCCACCAGCCGGATCCGGGCGAATTACCCAATATTGCCGAGGGGATTCGCGCCATGAGGCGGATGCATCTGAAGATCGTGCGGGAGACAGGCTTCACGGTCGCGGACGAAATGCTCTATCCGGGCAACTATCCGTATCTGGAAGATCTCCTGAGTTATGTGGCGATCGGCGCCCGGTCCGTCGAAAACCAGCAGCACCGTCTCACTGTGAGCGGCTTGGATATTCCGGCAGGCATGAAAAATCCGACAAGCGGCGACTTCGGCGTGATGCTCAATTCCGTCCAGGCAGCGCAGGCAGCGCACGTGTTTATTTATAAAGGCTGGGAAGTCAAGACTAACGGCAACCCTCTGGCGCATTGCATCCTGAGGGGCGCTGTGGACCAGCACGGCAACGCGATTCCCAATTATCACTTCGAGGATCTGAAGCGTCTTCTGGAAATGTACGCCAAACGGTCTTTGGTGCATCCCGCGCTTGTGGTGGACACCAATCATGCCAATTCCGACAAGCGTGCCGCAGAACAGCCGCGGATCGCCATGGAGGTCATAAACAGCCTGCGTATGTCCGCGGAGATCAAGGCGCTCGTCAAAGGGTTTATGATTGAAAGCTACATCGAAGAGGGCGCGCAGGCGCCTACCG
>JADGBA010000018.1:12574-15744 GCA_015231685.1 Candidatus Omnitrophota bacterium
AGCCATCCCGGAATTTCCGACCCCCATGCGTGTCTCAGAAACGATCCGTTCCCTGCGGGAAATCTTTGATGAGGTGGACCGGCAAGCCTCGGTATTCAGCGCCCGGACCGGAGTCCGATGTCCCGACGGCTGCGGTGCCTGCTGTGCGGATTCGCATGTCGACACCACCGTGATCGAAATGCTTCCTCTCGCTGAGCGGATTTGGTCCCAGGGGATGGCCGGCGCGGTTCTGGAGCGTCTGCGGTGCGCGGGAGAGGGCCTGTGTGTTTTTTATGAATCAGGTCCCGCTCCGGTGTCCGGGGGAAGATGCGGGGCGTATCAAGACCGGCCGCTCATTTGCCGGTTGTTCGGATTTTTTACGTCACGTGACAAGCACGGACGCTATGTGTACGGGTCTTGCCGCCGGATCAGGGAACAGCTTCCGGACGCCTATCAACGGGCTTCGAAGCTTATTGCGGAGGGGTTTCATCCCTCGCCGATGACGGATTATTCGATTCGCGTGCTGGCCATGGACTCCAATCTGGGCCGCGATTTGATTCCGATCAATCGTGCCATGCGGATTGCGCTCGAGCGGTTCGGCCTGGACGCCTCTTACGACCCCGGTTGAACGCTCTTGCGGGCGACGGTCAGATGCGGTATTCGAGCCCGAGGGTGAAGACGGAGTCGGAGTAGTCTTTGCTCCGGTCGTTCGAGCTGTTCTGGGTGTAGAGGTAGGTGAATGCGATTTGGGCGTCTTCCCGGAATTCGTAGTAAAGAAAGCTGCCCACATAAAAGAGATTGTCGCGTTCCGTCTGGTCTGAACCCCGCACCGGCGGACGGTGATCGTATCCGGTGCGTTCATATCCACCGGCCGGGATCCAATTCAAGGCGTCCGAGAGTTCCACATACCCGTAGGCGTGAAGGCCCGCCGCCTCATAGTCGTTGTAATCATGAAAGCTGTCGTTGGAGTTATTGCGGCTGAACACGGGCGTGACGCCGATCACGAGGTCCTCAGACGGGGACCACCGGAACTCATAGCCCGCCGAAAAAAGCGTGTCTTCTCGTACGGTATCCGTGTCCAGTCCTGAATCCGCAAGGGAGGACCGGTCGCGGTAGCGCTTGAATTCCGTGATTCCGTACACCCGATGCGCCAGGGTGTTCGAGCCCGTCACAGAAAGCCCTCCTTCCAGTTCGTGGCTGCGATAATCCAGCTGATTGTTGCGGATGTATCGCACGAGGTTAAAACGATACGCGGCGTCGAATGCAAAGCCGCCGCCCAATTCTGAGCTAAAGTCTGTTTTGAGGGTCGTGAAGTGGTAATCCAGCGTCTGGGCATCAGAGTAATCCCGGAATTCGGTCTCAAGACCCAGTCCCCATCGCCCCTCGCCGAGGATTCCCGCGAATCCGTCATGAGGAAAGGCCCATACGCCCTCGATGGTTTCGGCGTGGAAGGTGTCACCGTCGCGGCTGGAGTCGAGATAAGGATTGTTTTCGTAGCCCCCGTACACACCGGCTTTGAGGTTCAGCGCGCTCAGATCCAGTAGGCCGATCCCCGGAATGAGCTTCTCCTTGCGGGGAAACCCGGCGCCGGCCCCCAAAACCTGGTCTTCAAAATACTGATTAAAGAGAAGGCGTTTTTCGGTGTGTGCGGTATCGGTCGAATCGGGATCGCCGGCATGGACGGCGGGTGATGCCGCCAGGCAGGCGAGCGCCATGGCACAAAGGACCGGGAAGAGCGGCGTTCCGGTCCGTTGCGGTGAAATGCTTCTAGCGGTCATTATTCGTCGGAGGATTGTTGCCGGGATTTCCCGATGATGTGTCGTCCGTGATGTCCTGACCCCGGTCCGCATTGTCACGAATGACCTTTTTCATGCGATTGATCTGGCGGTCGATGGAACCCAATCCCGTTGAGAGTTCAAAATCGACATCAGAAGCGCTGCCGTGCCGGCGCCGAAGCCTCTCCCGGAGGTATTGCCGGTACCTCTGCTGGATTTGGGTAATCCCGGGGAGACGTGAGCCATAGCGCATGAGGTTTTGGAGCGCTTGGTACAGGTTCAAACCCTGTTGTCTCACGGAGGCGTCCATGGGCCCGGGCGATGAAGGCGCGGAGCCAAGAGAAGAAATCCAGGAAGATTGCCACTGCTGCAGCCGGGCTGATGAGCCCAGGGTGCCGTCAGGGTTCAGGCCGAAGAAAAAGACGATGGAGGAGTCAAAGTTAAAAACATCGGTCCGGCCGCCGTGGTGCGTTGTTCTGAAGCGCGATCCGCGGACGGCGGCGATGGCCGTCGGGGTCGTGATCTCGAAGGTTGAGTCGGTGGGAAGCTCCTCAAGGAGCGCGTAGATTTCGCCTTCCCTCAGAAAGAGATCTGTCGGGTGAATAGAGCGGATTTGAACCTCCGTGGAGGGGCCGATACGCGTGAGGTTTTTCCAGTCCCCGTCGTAGGCAAGGTCAACGAACTGATCCGCCTCTGTGTGAACGGCATCATTAGCCGCCAGGAGCATGCCGGACTCAACCGGCACAGACCGGCCGTCTGCCAGCACGGCACGCGCATCACCCTGAACGCCGGCGACTTCACACAAAAACGCTTCGTCTGCCCGTGAGCGGGGAGAGAGCGCAACCATCAGACATAAAAAAAGAAGGATGAAGATCGGTGTTTTGGGCATACGCTTTGGCTGTCCTTTAGACGGTTTCACGGTGCAGGCGGTTCTTGAGGTCGATGAGGTCCTGGGGAATTTTCATGGGAATGTTTTCTTCTCCGTCGCGTTCCAGAAGATGCAGAATCTCGCGGTCTGTCAGGCGGCGAGGATCGGTACCCGGTTGATAAGCCACTTTCTTGGCGCCGTTAAAGCGGACCTCAGACAGCACTCTTAAGCGGGACAGCTGTTCCAAGAGTTGCCTGGTCAAACGGATGGGGATATCGAGTTCAAATGAAATTTCCTGATCCGCCAAAGGCTCTTGTCCCTCCTCGAACCGTTTGACGCAAAGACGTGCTATGGTCAGGCAGGCGATTTTGCGCACGGCGGGAGAAGCCTTGAGGCAGTCCTCCTCAAATTCGTAGGTGTCGACATTCTGAACCGCGAAGGCCACCTCGGCGCCGAAGAGAACGATGAGCCAGCTGATGAGAAGCCAAAACAAAAACAGCGGTAACGCCGCGAAGCTTCCGTAAATCGCGCTCTGCCGGGTCACCCCG
>JADGBA010000152.1 GCA_015231685.1 Candidatus Omnitrophota bacterium
TGCTCTTTGATCGCGCGCTTTATTGCGGTCATCTTGTCATCTTCATCAGCCGCTTGTTCCTTCGGAGCGGGAAGGGCCTTAACGGCTTCATGGTCCCGCGGCTCAGAAAGATATTGTCCCGCTTCCATATGTCTTAGGTTCTCCGCGATGATCACATATTGGGGAAAGGCCTTATCAAGATGAGCCGTCACCCCTTCACGAGAAATCTCAAAACTTCCCTGAAGCCCCGCTTCCGGTGTCTTGATCACTCTCAAAAGCACATCGAAGAAACCCTCCAAATCCGCCAAGTTCTCACTCCAGCCATACAGCATGTCGTGATAAAGCATCGCTGCGACTTTTTGTTGCAGGCGAGGTCTCAGCCCGGTTGCATTGGATCGCGTGGCCTTAAATTTTTGGATTACCATGATGCCGGCCATAACCGCGGTATTTTCGAAATCTTCAATGCCGTAAGTATGGAAGGCCACTCCGGCAATTTCTTCCGAAAAAAATCGTGCCTGGTAATAGCGAAGCCGCCCCAACCTCTTCATCGCGGGAATATAGTGTTGTGTCACCCGCTGAACCGCCGCGGCCCTGACCGCTTGGTCCTCGCTCCCCATCAGCTCGATTTCTGCCATGATACCCGGGGAATCGGTGTCCAACTCACCCGGATCCTCCTCCGCCGCAAGCTTCGCCCCGGCGATGTCTGCCCTTGCGTGCGGGCTCAAACGGTTTTCTTTGCGGCACAACGATCGGATCGTCTGCAGGGCTTCACTCCGCCGATCCGCGGGCACCACCTCAGCCAACGGCCTCAGCTCTATCTCCGGCAGTGAATTACCGGTGAGAACATCGAGAGTCCGCGCGCTGTCTTCATTGGTGCGTTCGGTCTGCCCGCCTTCCCCGGCATTTTGGAATCGCCTTAAAAGCAAAGCCTCTTCATATTGTTCGCGGTCGGTTTCGCTGTTGACCACCGGTGTCAGAACAACATATGAATAGCCCTCGCGGCGCCATAGCTTCGTCAAATTGCGTGTATGATAGCCTCCCGCCACCAGAACGGCTGCCGCAGAATTGAAGCGGTTCATCCAGTGTGCTGTGTTTTCCAGAAACCCGTCATCGCGGTCTTTGACCAGCGCATAAAAACGCTCGACGAGCGGCCGCATCTGATCCAACACGGGCTCATAATGCACAAGGTCCTCGAAGTAGCCCTGATCCTCCAGCTTCGCGTTAAGAAACGCCTCCCAGGACAGCGTCAAAAAATCCCCTTCACTCGCTTGGAGCGTCTCGTATTCATCCGTGGATAATTCAATTTGGAGCGACTTCTCAAGAAGCGCAAGGTACCGGTCGATGGCCCTGATTTTTTGGGAATCTTCATCCGGGAGACAGGCTCGATAGACGTCCTCTTCCAGAGAGCCGAGATCCAGCAACACCTTCTCCATAGAAAACCCCGCAAACCGCCCCAAATATTCCCCGTACAACGAAAGGGCCTTGAATTGCGATGGATGTATCCCCCGCTTTTCGGCACTTCCAAGCAAATCCGCCAGGGCGGCGCCCTGCGACAACGGGTTTGTCGAAAACCGGTTCATTTCTGAAATCAGATTTTCCGCCTCCCGGCCCGCCCCGCCTCCGCCAATTGCGGCCAACAAGGCCCGCCGGTCCTCGTTAACTTTTTCAAAATCAATCGACCGTTCCGCATCCCGCAGCTGACGGAGCTTGTGGAGCTCCGTGTACCGGTCCGTTTGCAGCCGGAGGCCTTCGGATAGATCGAAGAGCCTGCCGATCTTTTCCTGGAGATTCGTTTCCCCGGGTGCATTCGATGGTCTGGTGTTCTGTTCGAATTCCAGAATAGGGACCGGATACAGCTTGTCCTTCACCCTCTGCAGGGCGGATCTGATCCGATGCAGGTGCTCCAGGGCATCCCGCCGGCCCTTCCGCAAGACAGCGTAGGCGTCAACATTCGCATCGTAAAGGTCCTTGAATTCGATGCCAAGAATCTTCATGGGATGGTCCGTCGTCAGATTCAAATACTCAACCCCGTCGATGATATTTTGGGCCAGAAATTTCTTTGAGTACCGCCTCCAGTCCTCAAGAGAGCCTAATTCACGCAGTTGAGTCAAGGTGCCGTCCTTGGCACTGCCCTCCACAAGCACCAGAGGTAAATCATATTTACCCAAAAGGAAGTCCAGCGCCCCCGCAATGTTCATCTGCCCCGAATAATTGGCATGGGGGTCCTGTATATGAATGATGAGTTTTCCGTTCGTACCCTTATGCGTTTCCTTGAGCGCCACGTTCTCATGCGGAAGGACCAGCATGGCTGGGTCTTGAATGACTTTATCAACCGAGACTCTGGCAACATCAGGTAACGATGGGGATCCGGAAATACCCGGCGCGGCCACAGCTGTCTGCCCTGCTACAAGGCAAACTGCTACACTTATTGATATAAGTCTTATATAAAGTTTTAAACGTTTTGCCAATGCAAAGAGTCTCCGGAATGGGTCAAATTAGACCATATTGATCAAGTGTGCCGTCTGCTGGTAAGAAAATCAACTTTTCGGGCGCTTTTCGGGCGCTACAATGCCGCAATGGTATGTCTATTCCGTCATTTCTTTGCATTTGGGGGCAGCTTCAAGCCAAAAGCTTCGTGGGCACTTCCAAGAACGCTCTGCTACCGCCGAGACGAGGGCACAATACCTTTCGATGCCTTATGCGGCTGTCAGAACTTGGGTTAGAGCGCGAATGCGGGCTTTGAAGTCAGCCCAAAGCTTCTTGACCAAAGGTAAAGCGTAATTGTTGGAAAGTGCAAACAAATCCTCCAGACCTTCGGAATATTCGGCGACGAGAACCGTCCGATTCAAAAATTGACGCACCTTCGCGGGACTTTGACCGACCTTGCGGGCAATCCAATTTACGATTTCTCCGTCCCACACAAAAGCTTCCCCCGAAGATGATCGGAGGGTCAACGCGGCCTGGTTTTTGAGAAGAGCGAGGGCGATGTGATTGGCCAAATCGGGATTCTCCTGAGCAAGGGCC
>JADGBA010000153.1:0-374 GCA_015231685.1 Candidatus Omnitrophota bacterium
GCAATATTCTGCGGTTGGGGATGACCGAACTCATGGCCGGCAATGATGTGCCGGTCAAAGTGGCGATTAACGAAGCCATTGAACTTGCCAAGAAGTTCGGCGATTCGGAAAGCCCCCGGTTTGTGAACGGCGTGCTCGACCGCATCGCGAAGCAGCATGGCAAAACCGAAGGGGAATAGAACCGCATCGGTCAGCGCGGACATCCGCTGGATGTCCGAGGCGCTTCGGCTCGCGCAACGCGGCGTGGGCCGGACATCACCAAATCCTCCTGTGGGAGCGGTGCTGGTTCGCCGGGGCCGAAAGGTCGGAAGCGGGTATCACCGAAAGGCCGGCGGACCTCACGCCGAAGTGCTCGCGATTCGAGATGCCGGATC
>JADGBA010000153.1:468-906 GCA_015231685.1 Candidatus Omnitrophota bacterium
GACGGATCCCAACCCGATCCACGGAGGGCGCTCCGCGCGCATTCTTGCGCGCCGGGGGATTCAGGTGAGTCACGGGGTGCTGGGTGAAGAATGCCGGGCTCTGATCCGTCCGTTTGAACGCTGGGTGCGGACCGGGCGTCCGTGGGTAACGCTCAAAAGCGCCATGAGTCTGGACGGGAAGATCGCCTCTGTCACGGGCCGCTCACGATGGATCAGTTCGGCGGACTCCCGCAGGAGAGTTCAGGAAATCAGACGCCGGAGTGACGCGATCCTAATCGGCGCGCGGACGGCGCTCAAGGATGATCCGCGTCTGGATGTGCGGGGAGGCGCCCGCAAAGAACTGACCAAGATCGTGCTCGACTCGAGGCTGGTGATTTCTCCCAAGGCACGGCTTTTTGGGACGCCGGGACCCGTGATTGTGGCCACAACGCGGTATGC
>JADGBA010000153.1:948-3000 GCA_015231685.1 Candidatus Omnitrophota bacterium
CAAGGCGGGCCGCGTCAATCTCGGGGTGCTTCTGAAGCGGTTGGCCGGACGGGGAATCGCGTCTGTGCTTGTGGAAGGCGGCGGTGAGGTGAATGCGGATTTTATTCTCCGAAACCTTGCCGATGAAATCTTTGTGTTTGTGGCGCCGAAGCTCATCGGGGGCAGAACGGCCCCCACATTGATGGGCGGCGCGGGTTTTTCTTCTCCGGCCACCGGCGTTCGCATTCGCGATTGGACGGTAGAGCCTTCAGGAGGGGATTTTTTGATTCACGGACAAATTGACAGGAGACAGAACCATGTTCACCGGCATCATTGAAACCAGTGCCCTTGTGGTGAGCGCCAAGGAAACACCCATGTCCACGCGGCTGACCGTGCGTCCCAAAAGGCGTCTTGGCGGTGTGCGGATCGGGGAGAGTATCGCCACGAACGGCGTGTGTCTGACGGTGGTCCAAAAGACGGCATCGAGCTTTTCCTTCGACGTGATCGCCGAAACGTTGAGAAAATCCAATCTGGGAGATTTGAAGCACGGCAGTCTCGTTAATCTCGAGCGCTCTCTCGTTTACGGTCAGCGGCTTCACGGCCATTACGTTTTGGGACACGCCGAAGGCACCGGCCGCATCGGCGCGATCCGCCGCGGGAAGAAGGATGTTGAATTTTTTATCAAAGTTCCTGCGCGGCTCTTGAAGCATATTCCGCCCAAAGGTTGCGTTGCCGTTGACGGGATCAGTCTCACGGTGGGCCGTGTGACGCGGACAGGTTTTTCGGTTTATCTCATCCCGCACACCATCGCGATCACCAATCTCCATACCCGCAAGCCCGGGGACCGGATCAATATCGAGACGGATATCCTAGTGCGGGCCCGCAAATTCGCGAATATTCGGTAGTCCCCGGAATCCGGGGCTGGCTGATATTCGCATCTTGTTGTAAAATATTCAGACCTGATTAATTTAATTTAAATTTTACTAACAGAGGAAAATCCATTATGTCCGGCGGCCGCATCCATCTGACCCGTGAAGGGTACGAAAAAATCCGTAACGAACACGAAGAACTCATCCGCCGGCGTAAAGATATCGCCAAGGACATTGAGCGCGCGAGGGCTTTCGGGGATTTGCGTGAAAACGCCGAATATGACGCGGCCAAAAACGCGCAGGCGATGAACGAAAAGCGCATTTGCGAGCTCTCGGATACACTTTCCCGCGCCAGCATTCTCGACGAGGAGGGGATGGACAAGGACAAGATCCTGCTGGGTGCCACTGCGACGCTTTTTGACGAGGAGATGGATGAGGAGATCCGCTACACCTTCGTCTCCGCTGAGGAGGCGGATTTTGAGGCCAACAAGATTTCCATCGCCTCGCCGATCGGGCGCACGCTTTTGGGACACAAAGTAGGTGATGTGGTGGAGGTGCAGGTTCCCGCGGGCGTTCTTCGGTACGTGGTCAGACAGATCGAACGGTGAAGACGCTTTTTTGGCGTGTATCAATGGTTTTGGTGTTGGCGGTCGCGCTATCTTCGTGCGCCGGCCCCCGTGTGAACCGGGAGGCGGTCCCCCGAACCACGAAGACGATCAACAAGAAGCCTTATGTGCCGGTGATCAAACCCCGTCCGACTGCTCAGCCCATGGCCGGGTTTTATCACACCGTGGTGAGTCAGGAAACCCTCTGGAGGATCAGCCAGAATTACGGCGTGCCGCTTCAGACCCTGCTGGATGTGAATCAGATCACCGATGTCACGAAGCTCATCGTCGGGCAGCAGCTTTTTATTCCCACGATGCGCAGGACTTTTCCCGCGCTTCCGCTTTATGAAGACCGCAACAAATGGCAGTACATCATCGTGCATCATACGGCCTCAGATTACGGCGATGCGGAGACGATTCATCGGTGGCATCTGAAGCGCGGCTGGAAGAACGGGCTGGGGTACCACTTCATCATCGATAACGGGACGCTGGGACATGCTGACGGCGAGATCGAAGTCGGCAAACGCTGGCACGATCAGATGGACGGCGCCCACGCCGGGGTCAAGGGCTGGAATCACAAGGCCATCGGAATAGGGATT
>JADGBA010000154.1 GCA_015231685.1 Candidatus Omnitrophota bacterium
GGATATCTCCGGCAAGAAGTCTCCCTTCAAGAATACCGCACGTCTCGCGCTCCCGCTCCGGATGCAGGACGCTGAAGCGTCCCATAGGATCCGATGCCTTTGCGATTGCATCCGGCGAAGCCCCCAGAGAAGCTTCGGCAGCGGCCTTCTCTCTCCCCGCGCGCTCAAAATCCATCGTCTCTTCCGTTCGGCTGAGCGAATTCAGCAATTCGAGATTCATACCTTCCGGCATCGCAACACCGTGCCGTTCGGCGGTCGCGAGAAGCTCCTGCGCATATTCCGTGACGGACATCCCGCCCGAATGGTATCGCCGGCGCAACTCATCCCAGCTCTTCAGGGAAGGTCCCAGAAGCCGATCCTTCAAAAACCGCAATGTCCTGCTCATGGCGGCCAGCCGCCGCCTCACCCGTGACCGCCTCTCGAGCACAAAGCGGTAGGCCTCGAGCGATCTGGCATAAAGATCCTTATCCTCGACCCCCCAAAGCACAAAATCCCTCTCGCCCAGAAGATTCTCGAATTCAGCCCCCTGCATAAGCCCCTTATTCAAGAAAGAAATCGCCGCCAACCATCGGCTCGAAGCCGTCCCGAAGGACTTCAAGAAAGTCAGCGAATCATCGCCGCTTCCGCCTTCAACAAAAACCTGGCCCACCGGATTCTGCTCCATAATCGTGCGAATCACCTTCGCCGTGTTCAAAGCCGAGGAGGGATTGGTGTGGGCGTCTTGAATGAGGTAAATCAGGCGGTCCGAGTCACCGACGTGAGTCTCATCCACCAAAACGCTTTCTCTGCCAAAAGCAACCGGCCGGCCCGGCTCCGCCGTATGGACACCAATGGCCGCCGCGACGTCCTGCAAAACAAAGGCCGCCGCTATGGCGAGAGCCATGAACTTGAGTTTTTGGGGCGTTCTTGGTTTCATCTCTTCCGTTCTGAATTTGGGTATGCACAACAGATCACAAAACACCTTCAATTGTGCCCGCTTTGGGTGGCATTTTTCAAGGGAGACAGGAACTTTTTGATAAGCTAAATCTATCCAGAAATTCTCAAGTTTAATCAAAATGCCGTGTCCTGTTGGACGCACCTTCGATTAATGCTACAATGAGACCATGCCCAAAGTGCTTTCCAGCGGTAATATTGCGCTTGTCAACGGTGCGATGTGGTGGGCCATGGAATCCGCCGGCCCCGTCGCGCGTGCCGACCAAAAGATCCTTCTGTCTGCCGGCTACCCGATCACACCGGTGAATGAGGTGGTTGAATATCTCTGCCGCTCCTCGAAGGTCATGGACGCTCCCTTTATTCAGGCCGAGAGCGAAATCGCCGCCGGCAACATGCTTCTCGGGGCTTCGGGCGTGGACACGCCCGCCTTCACCGTCACCTCCAGCCCCGGCATGAGCCTCATGCAGGAGGCGATTTCCTACGCGGCCGGCATGGAACTCGGCGGTAAGGGCCTCGTGTACGTCAACGTGGTTCGCGGCGGCCCGGGACTCGGCAACATCCAGGGCGCCTAGTCTGATTTGAACCAGGCCATCCTTGGGGGCGGCCACGGCGATTACCGGAACATCGTCCTTGCCCCCGCTTCGGCCCAGGAAATGTTCGATTTCATGCGCCTCGCTTTTCAATTTTCCTACGAGTACCGTCTGCCCGGTTTTATTCTCACTGACGGTTATGTGGGCCAGCTCAAAGAAATTTATGAAATTCCCGACACGCTGACCACATTGAAGATCACACCTGCCGCCGACATCAAGACGTCCATCTATGTCCGGGAAGGCATTCTCGAAGCGCACAACTGGAAACTCCTCAGGCGGTTCGAAAAACTCAAAGAAGACCCCCTTCTTCAAAGCATGCAGGTCTCCCCTCACCGGATCGATGATCCTTCCGGCAGGGCTGATCTGGTTGTTTTAAGTTACGGTATTTTTTCTCGTATCGGCCGCGGCGCCGTCGATCGCGCGCGCAGCCGGGGAATTCCCGCGGGACTTCTGGACCTCAAAGCCTTAAGTCCCTTTCCCGAAGAAAAGATTCGCGCCCTGGCCGCCGAAGGCCGCGGCTTCTACATCCTGGAAGGCTCCACCGGTCAGCTGGCTGAGCGGGTCAAATCCGTCATCGGGCCGGTGCCGGTCATGGGCGGCTGCCAGCGCCCCGGGGGCACCCTTCCTGAGGAAGAGGAGGTCGCCGTGGATATCCGGCGCACTTATGCGGGAATGAAGCAGGCCCGGTTTTTTGAGGACGCAGCCGCCTACGCGCGGCTCCTCAAGGCGTCTCCGGCAGTCGCATTTAACCGCGGCCCGCGGTTTGAACGGATTTCTATCGAAGAATCGACGCACCAAATCGAATATGCTGCCGGTATGGAAGGCAAAACCCCCGAAAAACGCTCCAACCCGCTAATGACCGAAAAGAACGTCTATTTCTGCTCAGGGTGTGCCCACAAGCACGGAACCGATATCCTCGGGGAAGCTCTTGCCAATTTCCGCGATTTTGAAATCAATCTGTACTCGCCCGTGGGCTGTTCAATTTTTCTTTACGATTATTTCCGCAAAGACTGTATCAATCATATCCAGGTCCCGCACGGGCGGGGCCCCTCAGCCGCCTCCGCGACCAAGGCGGCGCGTCCGAGCTCCCTCGTCGTGGCTTATCAGGGGGACGGTGACGCTTACGATATCGGTCTCTCCGAACTTCTGCACGCGGCGTACCGGGGAGAAAACATCACGGTGGTCATCATCAATAACGGCATCTACGGCATGACCGGAGGGCAGCTTTCTTCTTCGACGCCTCTGGGCCAGATCTCAAAGACCTCGCCGGAGGGGCGCGATTCGGCGCGGCACGGGCATCCGATCGATATCAGCCGGCTGCTCTCCCGGGCGGGGGTGAATTATTTCCGCCGGACCCTGATCGGAAGCCCTGATGATAACCGTCGCTTTGCCCACGTCCTGAAGCAGGCGCTTCTTCACCAGATCTCCGGGAGCGGCATGAGCGTGGTGGAG
>JADGBA010000155.1 GCA_015231685.1 Candidatus Omnitrophota bacterium
TGCCTCCGAACGATTCCTCATATTTAAACTCGATCATAACTTAAGGCTGAACCTAAAAAGACGGGGAGAATTCATCATGGCCAATCAATATAAGACAGTTGACGGTAATGAAGCGGTGGCTTCGGTTGCGCATCGGTTGAACGAGGTGATTGCGATTTATCCGATCACCCCCTCATCGCCCATGGGCGAGTGGGCAGACCTTTTTTCTTCTATGAAAAAGCCCAATATTTGGGGCACCATTCCCAGCGTCGTGCAGATGCAGAGCGAAGCGGGTGTGGCCGGCGCCATGCACGGCTCGCTTCAATCGGGAGTGCTCGGAACGACCTTCACGGCGTCTCAGGGGCTGCTCCTGATGATTCCGGATATGTACAAAATCGCGGGTGAGCTTACCCCCGCGGTGATCCATGTCTCCGCCCGGTCCCTGGCGACACATGCGCTCTCCATCTTCGGCGATCACAGCGATGTGATGGCGGCGCGCGCGACGGGTTTTGCGCTGTTAGCCTCTTCGTCAGGTCAGGAAGCCGGCGATTTTGCCCTCATTGCCCAGGCCGCGACGCTCAAGTCCCGCGTGCCCTTCATGCACTTTTTTGACGGATTCCGGACCTCTCATGAGGTGTCGAAGATCCAGATGCTTGCCGACGATGTCCTGAGGGAGATGATCGATGATGAGCTTGTCTCCGCGCATCGCTCGCGCGCTCTGACGCCGGACCGGCCGGTGCTTCGCGGAACCGCGCAGAATCCGGATGTGTATTTCCAGGCGCGTGAGGCGGCCAATCCTTATTATGCGGCCTGCGCCGGCATTGTGCAGGAGGCTATGGACCGTTTTGCCAAGCTGACCGGACGCCAATACCGCCTTTACGAATATCATGGCGCTCCGGACGCGGACCGGGTGCTTGTGATTATGGGTTCCGGCGCGGAAACGACGCACGAGACCGTGGACGCCCTGAATGCTTCGGGTGAGAAGGTTGGCGTGCTCAAGGTGCGCCTTTATCGTCCGTTTGACTCCAAGCGTCTGATCGAGGCTCTGCCGGCTTCCGTCAAGAATATCGCGGTCCTTGACCGGACCAAGGAAGCGGGAAGCGCCGGTGAGCCCATGTATCTCGATGTGCTTCAGGCGGTGGTCGAAGGAGCCCAGAACGGCTGGGGTGGCATGAAGACCGCCCCGCGGGTTGTGGGCGGCCGTTACGGACTCTCGTCCAAAGAATTCACACCCGGAATGGTGAAGGGCGTGTTTGATAATCTCAAAGAAGCGAGCCCGAAGAACCACTTCACGATCGGTATCGAGGATGATGTGACGCACACCAGCCTCAAGTATGACAAGAATTACCTGATCCGGACCAAGGGCCGTCTCTCGGCGATTTTTTATGGTCTGGGGTCCGACGGAACGGTCGGTGCCAACAAGAACTCCATCAAGATCATCGGGGAGAACACGGAGAACTTCACTCAAGGGTACTTCGTGTACGACTCGAAGAAGGCGGGCGCGGTCACGGTTTCCCACCTCAGGTTCGGGCCGGAATGGATCCGCTCGCCGTACCTTGTGGACCGGGCGGATTTTGTGGCGTGCCATCAGCCGGTGTTTCTTGAGCGGTTCGATATGCTCAGCCAAATTCTGCCGGAAGGGACATTTCTCCTGAACACGCCCTTTGGCGCTGATCAGATTTGGGCGGAGCTTCCGCGTACGGTGCAGGAGACGATCATTGAGAAGAAGCTTAAGTTTTATGTGATCGATGCCTACCGGATCGCCAACGAGACCGGTATGGGCGGACGTATTAACACCGTCATGCAGGCGTGTTTCTTTGCCATCTCCGGAGTGCTGCCCCGCGAGCAGGCGATCGCGGAAATCCACAAGGCGATCAAGAAATCCTACGGCAAGAAGGGCGATGATGTCGTCAAGATGAACATCGACGCGGTCAACAAGTCCGTCGAGAACATGAACGAGGTCAAAGTCCCCGCCACGGCGGAGTCGACGAAGAAGCTTGCGACGATGAGCGCCGACTCTCCTGAATTCATCAAGAAGATCGTTGAGCCCATCTCACAGAACAAGGGCAACGAGCTTCCGGTAAGCGCCTTCTCCTGTGACGGAACGTTTCCGACCGCGACCACGCGCTACGAAAAGCGTAATCTCGCGCTCTCGATGCCGGTCTGGGAGTCGGATCTCTGCATCCAGTGCGCCAAGTGTTCTTTTGTCTGTCCGCACGCGGTTATTCGCGCCAAGGCTTACGATGCCGCTGCCCTTGAGGGCGCGCCGGAAGGATTCAAGTCTGCCGATATCCGCAATCCCAAATGGAAGGGCAAGAAGTTCACGATTCAGGCCTCGCCGGAGGATTGCACCGGCTGCGGACTCTGCGTGGAAGTGTGTCCGGCCAAGGACCGTGCCGACGCCAAGCGCAAGGCCATCAACATGACACATCAGCCGCCGATCCGGGAAGAGCAGGCGAAGTACTGGGAGTTTTTCTCCGGAATTCCGGAAACGGACCGTCGCGATATTGACGTGACGAAGATTCGCGAACAGCAGGTGATGCAGCCGCTTTTTGAGTTCTCTGGCGCCTGCGCCGGTTGCGGAGAGACGGCTTACGTGAAACTTGTATCCCAGCTCTTCGGAGACAGGATGCTTGTAGCGAATGCGACGGGCTGTTCGTCCATCTACGGCGGAAATCTTCCGACAACCCCCTGGTCCAAGGACCGTGAGGGGCGGGGGCCGGCTTGGTCGAATTCCCTTTTTGAGGACAACGCGGAATTCGGCTTGGGGATGCGCGCGGGGATCGACAAACAGCTGGAATTCGCGGGAGAACTTCTGAAGAAACTCTCCGGTCACGTCGGAGACGAGCTCGCCGCTGCGATTCTGGGAGCCGATCAAAAAACTGAAGCCGGTATTCAGGAGCAACGCGAGCGGGTGCGGATCTTGAAGGAGAAGATCGCCAAGCTCGACAGCCGCGAGGCCAGACTGCTTATTCCGATCGCGGATTAT
>JADGBA010000019.1 GCA_015231685.1 Candidatus Omnitrophota bacterium
ATCTGATACGCGGTCTGGAACGCGATGACCATTCCGATCAAAAAAATGATAATACCCGAAACCAGCAGGCTGTGGATCCCGATCTGCACCATCTGCTCGGCGAGCCACCGGGGGCGACGCGGGGATCTGCCAAAAAAAACACACCGCAGCGTCTCTGTCGCGAGCAGCGTTGCCCCGCCAACGGTCTCAAAAGCCGCAATGAAGATTTTGCCGGTGCCGCTAATCATCGGGTGATCATCCCGTCAAAAAACTGTCTTTTTTTGGAGTCCAAAGAGCTGACCCTCATCGTTCAGTTCCATCAGGAGGCTGTCCGAATCATTGAGACTGTATTCCATCCCCAGCTGCTCTTCTTCCGTCGCGGTGGAGTCAATTTGATTGGGATCACCCTGGGTCTTCTCGTACTTCAATTTGAACAGATCTCCGAAGCCGTGTTCCAGAAGCACAGTGTCCCCCCGGTCTTTGCGGCTCAAGGTCCAATCCCCGTAAATGACCTTGGCCTGCTCGGTGCGTGCGATCAGGCGCTCGTAGGTCTTTTGATTCAGCAATTCTTCGACACGTACGGTTTGATCAGAAAAACGCATGCTTGACCCATCGGGCATCACCACGCGTGACTGCGAAATCCTGACGTCGGGATAAACCCCCTCAAAAACCAACTGCATATTCTTGAACTGTCCCTTCGCCACGGAATCCTCGTTGTGAATCGTCAAATTTCCGCGCATCTGCAATTGCTCCGGTGCCCCATCCAGAACAAGTTCACCGTCAAGCGTGCCCCCCAGGGGGCTCGCGTCTTTGAAACTAAAAATATCATAAATCTGCCCGACCGGGTATGCCAAGGCGCTGAACACCAGGTGCACCCGCGCCTCGTGAGAAAGCGCCACCGTGCCCTTAAGATCAATCCCTCCGAGCACCCGGGCTTCGTGTATCGCGAGCGTTTCGGGATTCAAGTCGAACCTCAAATGAGATTCCTCGGGCATCGGCTTCCAATTGATGACCGATCCCTGAGTTTCTGCGGTACCTGACAACCTGGCCGCGCCGGTCGTCGGCTCTTCTTCCAACTCGCCCACAATCCGGAGCCTGGTTGAAACATCCATCATGCCGACGGGAAGATGGTCCACCGAAACAACCAGATTGAAGGTCCGGTATTCCATGGTGCCTTCAACGCCAGCCCGAATCCCCTTCGAATTCAGCCATTCGATGACACCCTCATGGATGACGAGGCGGGCGTTCCTGCGAATTCTGTGAATCAGCCCCGAAAAAAGCTCAAAGCTTCGCGCTTGAGGGACCCCGGCCTCGGGTTTGAAGGGAGTATTGGTGACAAACACGGGTCTCTTGAGAACAATATCAAAATAGCCCGCGAAGTTTTCTCTCAAAAGATCCAGCAGACTGTAACGCATGCGAATCTCGTCAGCACTGAATACCACCAGCGGTTCCCCGGATCCGCTTACGGGCACAGACGCGACCACGCCGCTCAAGACCACTTCACGGCCCAGGCGGGCATTGAATCCTTCAACCGAAACGTCGAGGCCCAGGGAGTCGCGTAGCGTGTCCTTCAAATAGGATTTGAATCGATTGCCGAGGTCACGGCGCTGCTGATGCAACCAAAAAAGCCCGCCGGCCGCGATGAGAGCCGCCAGGATGAGTGACAGAGCTTTCCAGCGCATGCGGCCTCCCCCCGAAACTCTCACAACTTGATGAATCAGCGGTTAAGCGGACATTTCAGCCGTTTGAGTGAAGGCGAGGCTGTCCTGACCGGCGACAACCCGGATCGGAATGCCGCTTTTGATCCGGCCGGCGATGATCTCCTCAGCCAGCGGGTCCTCAAGGTACCTCTGGATCATCCGCTTCAGGGGGCGTGCTCCGAGTTCCGGGTCATACCCCTTGGTGATAAGAAACTCCTTGGCGGATTCGTCCAGCTCCATCTCAATTTCCTTGTCGCGAAGTCGTTTTTTGACGTCACGGATCTCGTATTCAACGATTCCTTTGAGATCCTCGCGGGAGAGCTGGCGAAACACCACAATCTCGTCCACGCGGTTCAAAAACTCCGGCTTAAAGTGACGCTTCGCCTCTTCCATGAGACGCGTGCGCATACCCTCATAGTCGCTGGTCGAATCCGCAGCCCCGAAACCCAGGCCGGTTTTGCTCTTCAAGACATCCGCTCCGATGTTGGACGTCATGATCACCAGCGCATGCCGAAAACTAACCTTGCGGCCGAAAGAGTCGGTCAGACGACCCTCCTCCATCACTTGCAGCAGGATATTAAAAACATCCGGGTGCGCCTTCTCAATTTCGTCGAGAAGCACGATCGAATAGGGCTTGCGCCTCACCTTTTCGGACAACTGTCCGCCCTCTTCATACCCGACATACCCGGGCGGGGCTCCCACCAGTCTCGAGACGTTGAATTTTTCCATATATTCGGACATATCGATCTGAATAATGGCGGTCTCGTCTCCGAAGATGAATTCGGCCAACGCTTTGGCCAGAAGGGTTTTACCGACACCGGTCGGGCCCAAAAAGATAAACGATCCCATGGGTCGCTTGGGATCTTTCAGGCCCGCACGGGAACGGCGGATCGCGTGTGAAATCGCGCGGATCGCCTGATTCTGCCCCACAATGCGGCCCTTGAGTTCCTCTTCGATTTGCATGAGCCGCTTCGTCTCCTCAGCCTCCATTCGTTGGACCGGAATCCCGGTGGTGCGGGTAATCGTCTGCGCGATATCTTCCGCGCCGATCTCCGGACGAATCTGAGACCTTGCCTCCCGCCACTGGGTCTTGGTCTCTTCAAGCTGGCGCCGCATTTCCTTTTCCTTGTCCCTGAGCGCGGCCGCTTTTTCGAAGTCCTGTTCCTTGATGGTGCTTTCCTTCTGTTTCTTCAGATCCCCAAGGCTTTTTTCGAGATCCTTGATCTCCGGAGGCGTCATCATCACAGAGAGAGTTGCCTGCGCACCGGCCTCATCGATAAGGTCAATCGCCTTGTCCGGCAAAAAACGTCCCGAGATGTACCGGTCCGACCATCGCGCAGCCGCCTCAACCGCTGCGTCCAGAATCTTTACCTTATGGTGTTTCTCATAGCGGTCACGAAGCCCTTTGAGAATCCGGATGGTGTCATCAACCGTAGGCGGTTCGACCATGATGGTCTGAAAACGCCTCTCAAGCGCCGCGTCCTTTTCGATGTATTTACGGTATTCGTCCAGCGTTGTGGCTCCCACACACTGAAGTTCTCCGCGCGAAAGCGCGGGCTTCAAAATGTTGGAGGCATCCACCGCGCCCTCGGCGCCGCCGGCTCCTACCAGCGTATGAAGCTCGTCGATAAAAAGAATCACATTCTCGGAACGGCGAATCTCATCCATCACGGCCTTGATGCGTTCCTCAAACTGTCCGCGATACTTGGTTCCGGCGACCATGAGCGCCAGATCCAGCGTCACCACCCGCTTGTTTCTCAAAACATCGGGAATATCCCCGGAGACGATGAGTTGCGCCAACCCCTCAACAATAGCGGTCTTCCCGACGCCCGCTTCACCCAAAAGCACCGGATTATTCTTGGTTCGCCTGGCCAGAATCTGCATGACCCGCTGAATCTCATTGACGCGTCCGATCACCGGATCAAGCTTGGAATCTCTGGCCATGCGGGTGAGATCTCTGCCGAAGGAATCCAGCGCCGGAGTCTTTGTCTTGGCGGTGGCGCCGCCTGCCGGCACCCCCGGAGGCATGGGTTGTCCCGGCTGGGCGGAAGCGCCCGGCGTCGCGGACCCCAGAAGCTTGATGACTTCGTCTCTCACCCGCTCAAGGTCCAACCCCAGATTCATAAACACCTGGCTGGCCACACCCTCACCTTCACGAATGAGTCCCAGCAGAAGATGTTCTGTCCCAATGTAATTGTGACCCAGGGCGCGCGCCTCGTCCATCGCAAGTTCCATCACCTTCTTGGCCTTCGGAGTAAACGGCAAATCGCCGGACACAACGGTCGCCGGACCCGGCTGGACCAGCTTCTCCACCTCGAGGCGGATGTTGTCCAGACTCATACTCAGGCTTTGAAGCACCGCCGCCGCAACACCCTCGCCTTCACGCAGAAGTCCCAGAAGGATGTGCTCGGTCCCGATATAATCGTGGTTAAAACGTTTGGCCTCTTGCTTGGCCAGAAGGATCACCTTGCGTGCGCGTTCGGTAAATTTATTAAACATTTTGAATGCCTCTTTTTATTATATATTAATATACATTTCTAATATTGCAAGCGGCGTTGAACCTGCAGCCTCAATTTCCGCCCAACTTCTGGCGGATCAGAAGCGCTCGCTTGATATCACGCTCGGATTGGGAAAGAAGCTTACCGTCCATGCGCTGCAAATGCGCCGGCTGTGTAAGAATAAAAAGTTCGTTCACGTCCTTGCGGCCAAATTCCGGCAGCACCCCCAAATCAGCCCCCAGCCGGACCATGCTCAAATGATGAATAGTCTCCTTGCTGGTGATGATGTAGGCGTTCTTGAGAACTCCGAGTGCCCGCCAGATTTTGTCATACAAGAGCTCGCGATTCTGTTTGATGAGTTGTTTGCGGGCGTTTTCTTCATGCCCGATAATCTGACGAATAATTCGTTCGATGTGATCAATCGTTTCGGGCTCGGATTGCCCCAGAGTGATCTGGTTGGAGACCTGAAACAAATTCCCTTCGGCGTCCGTTCCTTCTCCGTACAGGCCCCGCACCACCATCCCCAGTTTGGTGATGGCCTGGATCACCCGGTTGACCTGTTTGGTCATCACCAGTGCCGGTAAATGCAGCATCACCGAGGCGCGCATTCCGGTGCCGGTGTTGGTCGGACAGGCGGTGAGGTAGCCCCAGTGGGGATCAAAAGCAAAGGGAAGCGTCACCGAGAGCTCATTATCCAGCTGATTGGCAATCCTCCAGCCCTCCTGAAGCGCAAACCCCGATTGCATCACCTGCGACCGCAAATGATCCTCCTCGTTAACCATGATACTGATCATCTCCCGGTCGCTGATCGCCACAGCCTTGAATTCCGGGCGCACAATTTGCTCGCGACTAACCAGATGCCGCTCAAGAAGAAATTGCTTGTCCAGGTCCGAGATGTCATTCATGTGGATCAGAATGGAGCCCTTGAGAATTTTTGACGCGGCAAATGCGGCCTCAGAGCGCGTCAGCACTTCGCGCTCCTGGCGCTTGGAAGCCCAATGTGAGAAGGCCAATGCGTCCAGATTGCGCGCCAGCCGGATACGCGAACTCATGACAATGTCCGCGTTGGGGCCCGTGCCCCGAAGCCATTCGGAGGTTTGACCCAGGAGATTTCGAATACTCATGCGGCGGGCTTCTTGCGGGACTCGAGACGACGGATTTCGTCTCTGAGCGCGACAGCTTCCTCGTACCTCTCCTGATCCACAGCCTTTTTTAGACGGACTTTGAGCTCGTCCAGGTTCACGGGAGCACTCTTGGTTGCGGGCCGGGGCGGCGGAGGCGGAGCCGTCGGGGCGGCAGGCGGCTTCTCCGGTTGCCCCGGAGGGGTTTTCCCGGCATGTTCGTTGGCGCTATGAATGCGCTTCAGCAAAGGGACAAGACTCGTCTTGAACGTCTCATAGCATCGCGCGCATCGCAGACGACCGATTTTCTTGAACTCATCGAAGGTCATCCCGCAGGCGGCGCACTTGACTTTCTGAACAGCGGTAGATGCCTTCGGCTTGTCCTGATCCGCAAGGCCCTGGAGAAGGTCCGCGATTCCAAAATGCTGCTCCATCTGAGTGCCGCGCTTTTTGGCGCAGCTCTCACAGAGATTGAGCTTTGTAACCTGATCGTTGATAATTTCGGTCAGATGAACGGTGGCCTTGTGCTTGGAGCACTCGTCACACAACATACCGCACGCCTTCCCGGCGGGTCAGGTCATGAAAAGCTTCCAGAAGTCCCGCAGTCACCGGGCCGGGGCGGCCCGCGCCAATGGTGCGGTTATCGACCTTGACGATCGGAACGATCTCGGCCGCCGTCCCCGTCAAAAACACCTCATCCGCGTTGAAAATATCATGCCGGGTCAGCACTTCTTCACGCACTTCCATCCCCCGCGCGACACCAAGCTCCATGACGCATTGGCGCGTGATGCCCTTCAGCAGGCCCAGGTGGGCCGGAGGAGTCAGGAGGCGGTTGTTCTTGATGATAAACACATTCTCCCCGGTGCACTCGGCAACAAACCCTTGAGACGAAAGCATGAGAGCCTCTTCATACCCGGACGTCACCGCTTCAATCTTGGCCAGAATATTGTTGAGATAATTCAACGATTTGATTTGAGGGTTCACTGCCTCGGGGACATTCCGGGTCGTGGCTACGGTGATGATTTCCAACCCCTTCTCATAGAGGCTCCTCGGATACAACTGAATATTGTCGGTGATGACAAAGTAAGAGGCGCGAGGGCATTTTCGGGGGTCGAGGCCCAAATCCCCCACACCCCGTGTCACGACCACGCGGATGTAGGCGTTCTTTAAACGATTAGCTTGTAATGTCCGCACCACTGCGGCGGTCATCGCTTTTTGTGAAAGAGGGATTTTGAGCATCAGGGTATGGGCGGATTCGTAGAGCCGTTCGATATGGTCGTCCAGCTTGAACACAAGGCCGTTGTATGCCCGGATGCCTTCAAACACACCATCGCCATACAAAAGTCCATGGTCAAACACGGAAACCACCGCTTTATCTTTGGGGACCAGCTTGCCGTTCAAGAGAATTTTCATGAGACTGATCTGACCGCTCCTCTCGTGCCTTGGATCGAAACCTGCGTCACCGCCCCGTCCACCAACTGGATCGTCCGGTCCGCAATCCCGGATATTCTATCATCATGAGTGACGATTACGACCGTTTTTTTCCTTTCGGTAACAAGACTTTTCAGATAGATCCGGATTTGTTCACTGTGACGCGAATCGAGATTACCGGTCGGCTCATCGCAAAGGATGACCTCGGGGTCATTCATCAGAGCCCGCGCGATCGCCACACGCTGCATTTCGCCCCCCGAAAGCTCCAGCGGGTAGTGCGATTCCCTTTGGGAGAGCCGGACCTCATCAAGAAGCATGCGGGCGCGCTTCTTCGCGCCGGGGTTCCAGATCCGGCGTATCCTGGCCGGAAGCATGACGTTCTCCAGAGCCGTCAAATCGTTCAAGAGGTTATAAAACTGAAACACAAGCCCGATCCTGCGGTTCCTCAGACGCGCCCGCACGCCTTCCCCGCCGCGTTTGATCGCCTTACCCCACCAGAGAACACGGCCCGAGGAGGGCTCATCAATACCGCTCAAGAGATTAAGGAGTGTGGTTTTTCCTGCGCCGGAAGGCCCCATCACCGCCACGAGCTCAGCCGGACCAAAGGTAGCGGAAACGCTTTTGAGTACCTCAAGCCGGGTGGTTTTGAGGCGGCCGCGTTTTTCATAAACCCGGCAAAGATTTTCCGCCACAAGCGGAGAAACGGCATCACTCATAACGCAGGGCCTCAGCCGGTCTCATGGAAGCGGCCGCAATGGCAGGATAAACCGTCGAGACGAGGCTCAAAATCAGTGCCGCAACCGCCGTCACCACCGCGTCCTCCAGACGCAAAGCAACTGGCAGCCGGCTGAAATAATACACGCTCGAGGGAATTTCGATGATCGGATACCGGTCCAGAGCCCAACATATGCCCACGCCGGCCATGAACCCCAAAGCGGTCCCCAGCGTTCCGATCCATAACCCACAAGAACAAAGATGCGCACAAGGTGCGGCCCCGACGCGCCAAGAGCCTTCAAAATGCCGATGTCCTTCGTCTTGTCCATCACAAGCAGCGTCAGCGTGCCTACTATATTGAAACAGGCCACAAGCACGATGAGCCCGAGAATCACAAACATGACCGCTCGCTCAAGCTCCAAAGCCTCGAAAAGCGCCGCGTTCATATCCCGCCAGGTGCGCACATAAAACTGAAACCCGATTCGCTCCTGCAGGGCCTGCCGGTCCCGGATGGCCGCGGCGGGGTCCGTGTATTTGATGGCGACCGCGGTCTGGGCGCCCTCCAGCCCAAAAGCATCCTCGGCCAAATCCAGCGGCAGATACACAAGGTTGGCGTCATAATCGTACATTCCGGAATGATAGAAGCCCGAAATCGTCAGCCGCAGGCGTTTTTGCTTGTAGGGGGAAATCAAGGTCACCTCGTCCCCGATCGCGCATCCCGTCAGCATGCCCATCACATCGCCGATGAGAATTTCCTGCGCGCCCTCGGCCGGATAAGCACCCTCCTTGAGATAATCCGCGATCCGTGTCACTGACTCTTCATCGGCCCGGCGGGCGCCCTTGACGAGCACACCCCGGGAAACCTTGTTTCTCTGAAAAACCGCCTGACCTTCGACGAACGCGGCAACGGCCGAAACATCGGGAGAGCTGCTCCGGACGCTTTCAAGAAAAGACTCATCAAAATTCGTGGGCTGTTCCGGCTCGATGACCGCATGGGCGTAGGTCCCGACCACACGTTCGGTCAGATCGGCCTCGAACCCGCTCATCACCGCAATCACCACGATCAGGGCCGCCACACCCACCGCCACTCCGAGCACCGCGATGGCGGAGATGACTCCTATGAATGGATGTCGTTTTTTGGAAACGAAGTAACGCCAGGCCAGGGTGACTTCGAAGGGAATCATCGGGCCCGATCAGTGCCGCTGAGGTTTCATCTGCGGAAAAAGAATCACTTCCCGGATCGTGGGCTGATCAGTGAGCGCCATCACCAGGCGGTCCACCCCGATCCCAAGCCCTCCCGCCGGCGGCATCCCGTATTCGAGGGCCCGCACAAAATCCGTATCAATTTTTCCTTCGATATCGCCGTCCGGCTCATCCAGATCCGCCCTGAAGCGTTCCATCTGTTCAGAAGGATCATTGAGCTCGGAATAGCCGTTGGCAATCTCAATCCCCCCGATATAAAGCTCGAATCGCTCCGAAAGGCGCGGGTCATTCTTCTGGCGCTTGGCCAATGGGCAAAGCTCCGTAAAATAATCGGTCACAAACACCGGATGCTTGCGCTTGGCCGGCTCGATGAGCTCCCCGATGATCTTGAGAAGCTTGGTTCGGGAAAGGTCATTTTCGGCGAGGTTTACTCCCCTCGCTTTGAGCTTTTGGGCCCACACCGGAGTATCATCGTCCGGCAGAATGCCGTAGGCTTCCTCCATCAGCTTCGAAAAGGAGACGCGCTCAAACACGGACAGATCGATTTCCATCCCCTGCCAGTTGATCTTTTCGGTCTGACGGGTGCGAAGCGCGGCGCTGCGAATGATCCCCTCGCAAAGGTCCATGGTGTCTTCGGCGTCAAAAAATGCCGTGTACACCTCAAGCATGGTGAATTCCGGATTGTGCCGCGTGGAAATCCCCTCGTTACGGAAGCTCTTGTTGATCTCGTACACGCGCTCGAGACCTCCGACAAGCAGGCGCTTAAGATAAAGCTCCGGCGCGATCCGCATATACAGGTCGATATCAAGCGCTTCGTGATGGGTCCGGAAGGGCTTTCCGGCCGCTCCGCCCGCGATCGAATGCATCATGGGCGTTTCCACCTCAAGATAGCCGCGCTCATCAAGAAAGCGGCGTATTTCCGAGACGACACGGCTGCGTGTACGAAAAATTTCTCGCACCTCCGCGTTACCCGCGAGGTCCGCGTACCGTTGACGATAACGCGTCTCCACATCCTTCAGTCCGTGCCATTTTTCGGGAGGCGGATGCAGCGCCTTCGAAAGTATCCGAATCGAGGAAACCTGAAGAGTGGCCATCCCCGTCTTTGTCGTGAACAGTTCGCCCGTCGCTGAAATCATGTCGCCGAGGTCCAGATGTGACACCAGCTCCGCCTCTTTGGGGTCCAGCTGGGTCTTTTTGATGTAGATTTGCATCCGGCCGGCGGAGTCCAGCAAATCGACAAAGATGGCTTTGCCGAAAGAGCGCCAGGCCATGATTCGGCCGGCAATCTTCGCCGCTGTGCCTTCCTTGAAATCCGCCAACACCTGTGTGATCGGCTGGATTCCGGGCTCCCGCCCGCCGTAGGGCTCAAAGCCCAGCGCGCGAATCGCATCGAGATGCTGTTTTCGGATCTGGATCTGTTCGTTGTCTTCAGTCATTGAATGCGCATTATATCACTGGTTCGGCCGGGTTTTAAGAGAATCGATCGCGTCTTTGAGAAGACGGCAATAGAGATCAAATCCGATCGTCGAGACGTATCCCGACTGCTCCATCCCGAGAAGGTTTCCCGCGCCCCGGATTTCCAGGTCTTCCATCGCGATCTGAAAACCGGCACCGAGGTGACTGTGTCGTTCCACCGCCCCGAGCCTCCTCTGCGATTCGTGCGTCAGTACGGCGCCCTGAGGAATCAGCAAATAAGCATAAGCCTTACGGTCGTACCTTCCGACCCGGCCTTTGAGCTGATAAAGCTCGGACAAACCGAATTGGTCCGCCCGATTGATGAAAATCGTATTGGCATTGGGAATATCGATGCCCGATTCAATGATTGTCGTAGCCACAAGAACATCAATTTGACCGTGGATGAACTGATGCATCACCGCTTCCAGTTCGGACGAATGCATCTGTCCGTGCGCCACGGCGATACGCGCCTCAGGCGCCGCGCGCCGTACCCGCTCGGCCTCCCGCTCGATTCCCTCGACCCGGTTGTGAATAAAAAAGACCTGCCCCTTACGGCCCAGCTCCCGCCGGATACCCTCCCGAATAATTCCGGCGTTATACGGCATAAGCCGGGTCTCGATGGCCAACCGGTTCGTGGGCGGAGAATTCACGACCGACATATCCTTGCCGCCCACGAGGGACATATAGAGCGTTCGGGGAATCGGGGTAGCGGTCAGCGTCAGGACATCCACCAGAGTGCGATAATGTTTGAGCTTTTCCTTGTGCTTGACGCCGAAACGCTGCTCCTCGTCGATCACCACGAGCCCCAGGTCCTTGAATCGGATATCGTCTGAGAGAAGACGATGCGTTCCGATCACCACATCGCACTCCCCCGTGGCCAACGCGCGAATGATGGTCAATTGCTCAGTACGGGACTGAAACCTCGAAAGCATCTCCACCCGCATCCCGAAGGGCTCGAAGCGCGATCGAAAGGTTTCCATATGCTGCTCCGCCAGGAGCGTGGTCGGAACAAGGACCGCGGCCTGCTTGCCGCCCGCGACACTTTTGAACACCGCACGGATCGCGACCTCGGTTTTGCCATACCCCACGTCCCCGCAAATCAAACGGTCCATCGGTCTCGCGCGCATCATGTCCCGCGTCACGTCCTCGATGGCCCTTTTCTGATCCGCGGTCTCTTCATAAGCAAAGCCCGAGGCCAGCTGCTGTTCCCAGCTTCCGGGAGGGCCAAAGGCATGACCCGACAGAAGTTCCCGCTGGGCCTGGAGTTCCAGCAGGTCTTTGGCGTAGGCCAGAATTCCCTCTTGAGCCCGCGCGCGAATCTTAAGCCAAGCCTTGGTTCCAAGTTTGGAGAGCCGAACCTGCGAGGCGACTCCCGGAGCGATGTATCTCTGCACCAAACCCAAATCATCCAGAGAGACATACAGATTTTCGGCGCCGGCGTATTCAAGAACCAGATGCGGCTTGGACTTCTCCGCTCCCGGAACACTCAGTTTTTTGACGCCGCGGAAGATGCCGATCCCGTGCCCGACGTGGACCACATGGTCTCCGGGTTCAATGTCAACAAAAGGTTGGACCGGCTTTTCGCCCCACTGCCACTCGATACGCTTCAGACGACGCGCGGAGGTCCGGCTGGCCGTCGGCAGCACCACCACCATGCGATGCGGTTCCAGCAATTTACCGGAGGCCGGGTCGTAAGAATGCAGGGTTTCAATCGTATTGTCTTCGAGGCTGATGCGAATCGGGAAGGAAAACCCCCACGGAAAAACATCGAGAATGCCTCCGCGGTGAGTAAAAGTCGCGGGATCGGTCACTTCGGGCTCGCGGGTGTAGCCCAAATCCCGCAGAGCCGCGAGTCGTTCTTCCAGAACCACTTCCTCGCCGACCGCAAACGAAAGAGAGTGGATCACATCTTTTCCGGGGCGGACACCCCCAGGAGGTGAAGGCCTGAGCGGATCACCTGCTTGACCGCGCCGATCAACAAAAGACGCGCCCGGACCAACCGCGGGTCGTCGCCCAAAACCCGGTGTTTTTGATAAAACTGATGAAAGCACGCCGCCAGATCATTCAGGTATTCCACCACAAGATGCGGATCCAGAAGTTCCGCGGCGCCGCAAGCGGCCCGGGGATAAAGACGCAGGCTTCTCAAGAGCGAGATCTCTTCGGGCTCTCCGAGTGTTTCAAGGTCGGCAGCGACGGCCGCATCCGTCTCGATACCGTTTTCTTTGGCGGTGGTCTGAATGCTCGTGATCCTCGCGTGTACATATTGAATATAAAAAACCGGATTGTCCGCGCTTTGCCGCTTGGCAAGCTCCAGATCAAAATCCAGATGCGAATCGGATTTACGCATCAAATAGAAGAAGCGGGCCGCATCACATCCAACCTCATCTACAAGCTCCCGCAAGGTAATAAATTCCCCGGCGCGGGTCGACATCCGGAGCTGCTTTTCCCCCTCATAGAGGGTTACGAGCTGAGCAATCAGGACATGAATCTTGCCGGGATCATTCCCCAGCGCGGCCTGAGAGGCTTTGAGCCTCGCAATGTAACCGTGATGATCCGGGCCGAGGATATCCACCAGGAGATCGAATCCACGCTCGAATTTATCACGGTGATAGGCGATGTCCGGCATAAGGTAAGTGTAGTTCTTGTCGCTTTTGACGATCACACGGTCTTTATCGTCTCCGTACGCGGTGCTCCCCAGCCAAACGGCGCCTTCCTTCTCATAAACCGACCCCTTGGCCTTAAGCGCGGTTAACGCCTCTTCCACGGCGCCGGACTGCATCAGTGTCTCCTGACTGAAAAAGCGGTCAAATCCCACACCGAAGTCATCCAGATCCCGCCGGATCATTTCCATAATGTGTGTTCGGGCGTAGTCGGAGGCCTGCTCTCGAGCCGTGACCTCATCGTTCAACCAGTCGCGGCCCCTTTCCTCCAGCATCTTTTCGGCAATCACCTTCAAATATTCACCCTGATAACCGTTTTCCGGAAACCGGGCTTCCAGCCCCACGGCCTCTCGAGAACGCGCGAGAAGCGATGCGCCCAAGGCTTCAATCTGAACGCCGACATCGTTGTTGTAATACTCAGAGGCGACTTCGTAACCGGAAAACCGCAGGATCCGCACCAAACTGTCTCCAAGGGCCGCCTGCCGTCCGTGCGCCACCGTCAGAGGACCGGTCGGATTGGCGCTCACGAACTCGACGAGGGCCCGCCGGCCGCGCCCGGCCTCACCACGCCCATAGCCCTGCGGGTCTGCAAGGATTTCCGGAACGACTGACTGCAACGCCCGTCCGGACAGATGCACATTGATAAAGCCGGCACCGGCCACTTCGGCGCGGTCCACCCACTCCGCAATGCCCTGAGACCCTGCGGCGGCGGCAAAGCGTTCCGTCACTTTCTGTGCCAAAACCCGGGGGGCGGTGCGCGCCTTTTTGGCGAGCTTCATGGCCAGACTCGAGGCGAGCTCGCCGTGCTGGGCGCTTTTGGGAACCTCCATCGGTATTTCGTCAAGCTCATCCGCCAGCTCACCCAAAGCCGACCGGGTCGCTTCCTTCAGGGAGGCGGCAATTTTCTGTTCCAAAATGCTCGATTTCATTGCTTCTTATCCTCCTTCGCACGCGGACGACTCATGCGCGCCGCGTCTCCCCACAAGCGCTCCAGATCATAAAATTTGCGCGTCTCCTCCAAAAAGATATGCACCATCACATTGCCGTAATCCAGCACCACCCAGTTCCCTTCCCGCACCCCGGCGCGCCGGATGACCCACTCGTCCTGAGCGCCCATTTCCTTCTCAATGAATTCCGCGATCGTACGCGCACGGACGCTCGAGGTCGCGCTCACAAGAACGAAGGCATCACACACACCGGATACCTTCCGAAGATCCAGAACCGTGATGTCCTCCCCGCGCTTCTCCTCCGCGATTTTGGCAATGCGCTCGGCGAGATCCAATCCGGAGCTCATGGGAACTGTCCCTTTAGACGGGCTGAACTGTATAATTTACGCTGCATGATGTACCTGTACACTCCCGTTGGCAATTCCTTCCGGCAATTGATGTTCTGAAAAAGCATTTCGCGCACGGCTGTCGACGACACCTTCACCGGCGGCATTTCAAAAAATCGTGCTTTGAACGCCGGCTTGATCGCCGGCACAGGCGCCTCCGGCCTTCGTGCGACGGCCAGCGTCGCAAGTTGCAGAATTTCCTGATGCCTTTTCCATTGTCCAAAATTCTTCAGCACATCGCTCCCGCACAAAAAAAAGATTTCCGTCCCTGCCGCCAGCCTGGACTTCAAATACCTCAGCGTGTATACCGTATACGACAGCCGCTTCTGCCGGGTTTCATAAAGGCACAATCGCGCCCGGGATTCGTTCTTCAATGCGATCCGTAACATCGCCAGACGGTCCGATAACGGGACCGCCGACTCGCGTGCCTTGAGGGGATTTTTTCGTGAAGGCACCACGTAAACCCGCTCCAGGCCCAAGGCCTTCACCGCCGAACGCATCAGCCGCAGGTGACCAAGATGAACCGGATCAAAGGTTCCGCCCAAAACACCAACCCGCCGCTTGTTCACCCGCGAATCTGCCCCCGTCCGGTCACAACGTACTTATAGGTGGTTAATTCCCGTACACCCACCGGCCCGCGGGCATGAAGCTTGTCCGTGCTGATGCCCATCTCCGCACCCATCCCGAACTCCCCTCCGTCGGCAAACCGGGTGGATGTATTGATGAACACACAGGCCGAATCTACACTTGCCGCAAATCGCTTCTGATGGGCCGCGTTCCGGCTGACAATCGCATCGGAATGTCCTGAGCCGTAGCGCCGGATATGGCCCACCGCCTCATCAAGATCCTTAACCACCTTGACCGAAAGAATCAGCCCCAAATATTCCGTCGACCAGTCGCTCTCATGCGCGGATTTGATATCTTTGAGAATCGCCCGTGTTTGAGCACAGCCTCGAAGCTCCACGCCCCTCCGTTCCATTCGTTCCCCGAATGCCGTCAAAAACCGTTTTGCTACCGCCTGATGCACCAGAAGCGTCTCCA
>JADGBA010000156.1 GCA_015231685.1 Candidatus Omnitrophota bacterium
CATGCCTGTTGCATCACATCCAACCGCTCCGTGAGTTCGCCTTTGAGGATTTTGAGGCGTGAGCGGATCTGCGGAGCGGGAATCTCGGGCTTCATCAATGCCGCGGCCGTCCTCGGGCGGGGGCTGAATGAAAAGAAATGAATCCGATGAAACGGTATTCCCGCCAGAAAGCTCCGCGTCTGTTCAAACGCCTCATCGTCTTCCCCCGGAAAACCCACAATCACGTCGGTCGTCAAACCAATGTCTCCGAAGCGGCCGAGAATTTCGGAAACGAGGTTCCGGTAATCCGCCGCGGTATACCCCCGCCGCATCGCCTTCAGGATCCTGCCCGATCCGGATTGCAGGGATAAATGCAAATGCGGCGCTAACCGGGAATCTTCGTGCATCAAATCCGCCAAACCCATATCAAAATGCCTGGGGTCCACCGAACTCAAGCGAAGCCTGAAATCGGACGGTATTTCCAGGATCTGCCGGACAAGCCCGATCAAATCCGGCCGGCCGGGAAGATCCCTCCCATAGGAGCCCAGACAAACGCCGCAGAGCACAATCTCGCGATGTCCTGACTCGAGAAGGCGCCGCACCTCATCCACCGCGTCCTGAGGCTGACGCGACTGAAGGCCGCCCCGGACCCTGGGAATCACGCAGTAACTGCATGCGTGATTGCATCCGTCCTGAACCTTGACGAAGGCCTTTTCGCGGTCCCGAAAATAGCTTACACCCGCGCCGCCAAAAGCGCCCCGCGCCGGCGCGTGCGGTTCGAGGCCGGTCAACTCGTTCAGCATGCGCCCTTTTTCGGCATTGGTCAAAACCGCCGCCACTCCGGGCATCGTTTCAAGGCGCTCCCGGTCGGCGTCGGCGTAGCAGCCCGTGACAATGATCCGCGCTTCGGGATGCGTCCGATGAAAACTCCGGATCATTTCCCGCGAGCGCCGGTCCGCGTTCCGGGTCACCGTACAGGTATTCAAAACCATGACATCCGCCGCAGTCTCACCCGTCACCTCGACGAAGCCTTCACGCGCAAACTCCTCGCGCATGGCCTGAATTTCATATTGATTGAGCTTGCAGCCCAGACTGCGGAAGGCAACCGTCCGAGTCATAGCCCGTACAGATGACTGATGACGCTGAGAAGATGAATGGCCGCGGTCTGGCTTCGGAGCGTATACCCGCCGAGAGAAACGATCCGCGCGCCGCGGTTTTTGAGCATTTCGATTTCGGGATAGGTCAGGCCGCCCTCAGGCCCGACGATCACAAGGATTTTTTTGATATTGAATACTTTGGACATGCAACTGCGCAGCGATTCGTCCGCCCAATGGGAGTCGGCGACAAGGACCAGATCATAATTGCCGAAGATCTCCGGCACGTCTTCAATATCCATCGGCCCGCGGATCACCGGGACCTTGAGCCTCTCGCACTGTTTGCATCCGGCCAGCGCCACCTTGTTCCAATGTTCCTTTTTGGAATGACTGCGGGGGGAAGAAAGCCGCACAATACTCCGCCGCGACGCCACCGGAATAATTTCTTCAACGCCCAGCTCCGTGGCCTGCTGAATCACATCATCCATGGCCTGATGAGGAATCAAGCTCTGACCCAGTGTGATCAAAACCGCGGGAGGCGCTTCGCTTTGGTGGGTGGAAAAAATCCTGATGTCGATGTCCTTCTTGCCCATATGGGAAATCTGGCCCTCAAACCCCTTCCCGTCGCCGTCAAAAAGCCGGATGGTGTCACCCTCTTTCAGACGAAAGACATCCCGGGCGTGATGGGCCTCATCCCCGTCCAGACGCGCTTTTCCGTCACCCAAAGCGCTTTTTTTAACCAAAAACTGAGGCACGACACCCTCCCCTCATGGCAATGTCCGAACCGTGATATCCTGCAGAAACTTCAAGCCGTCAAGAACCATCGACATTCTGATTTTATCACAAAACCGAAAGCGCGTTGAACACGTATCCGATGATCACAATGCCGCAGACCGTCACCAGAAAAAAAGTGGCAATCAGGCGTCCCGAAAGTGCCTTTTTGAGAAGAAACGCTTCGGGGAGACTCAGGGCCGACGTCGCCATCATGAAGGCGAGGGCCGTACCTAGAGGAATACCTTTCTGGAACAACACCACCGCCACCGGCACAATCGAGGCGCAACTGCCGTAAAGAGGTGTCCCCGCGATGACGGCAATCGGCACCGAGAGGATGCCGGTATGCCGGATGGCGCTCTGAATCATGGATTCCGGAACATAGCCGTGAATCAAGGCCCCGATGGCCACGCCCAGCAGCACCCAGAGCCAAATCCCCCGCAGGATGGACATCGCCTCAAGAAGGCCGTAGCGCACGCGACCGATCATCGAATACGCCTGAGCCGACGCAGCGGCCGGAGATATTCCCGGACGCATCGAGGGCAGAATTTGATCCTCCAGCCGGAGACGCCCCAACACCGCACCGGCACCGATACCGATGAAGAGGCCGCAGAACACATAGGCCGCGGTGATTTTCCAACCAAAGAATCCGATCATCAACACCACCAGATATTCGTTGATGAGAGGTGAGGTCAAAAGGAAAGAAAACGCCACTCCGAGCGGCACACCCGCTTTCAAAAAACCCAAAAAGATTGGAATGGACGAGCAGGAACAAAACGGAGTCAGAGCTCCAAACACCGCCGCAGCGGCGTTCCCAATCAGCCCACGCCCGACGACCCAGCGCTGAATCTTTTCCGCTGCCACATAGGTCCGCAAAAAACCGATCACACTGATCATGACCACAAGAAGAATCAGGATCTTCACCGAATCATAAACAAAAAAGTGCAGCGCGGCGCCCACGGGACTCACGGGATCCAGCCGCAACACCGTCACCACCAGATAATCAGCAAAAGCCTTGATCATGATTTACCTCAGATGCGCCTGAAACATCA